>NZ_LIRL01000501.1 GCF_001419795.1 Streptomyces niveiscabiei | reverse complement strand
GGGGTGAGGGCGGCGAGGGCGTCGTAGACGGCGACCGGGTCGTTGCGGACGTCGACCGTGCAGAGGATTCCGGCGTAGAGGTGGGGGTGTTCGGCGAGCAGGGCGAGCGCGGCGAGGACCTTGCCGTGGCTGCTGCGGCCGTCGCGGTAGAGCCGGAAGCGGTCGTTGGCGGCGCGGTCGCCGTCGAGGGAGACGCCGACGCGGACGCCGTACTCGGCGAACAGGTCCAGGTGACGGAGCGTCAACTGGACGCCGTTGGTGTGGATACGGAGGTCGAGTTCGGCAACTCCCCGTAAGGCCCCGGTGAGTTGCTCGCAGACGTACCGCAGACGGGGGATTCCGGCGAGCAGGGGCTCGCCTCCGTGGAGGATGACCTGGACGGAGGCGAGCCGGTGCGTTCGCGCGTGTTCCGCGAGCCGCCGGGCGACCTGGGAGACGGTCTCCTCGGCGATCACCCGGGGCTTGACCGACCAGCTCGTGTCCGCGTGCTCGTACACGTAGCAGTGACGGCAGGCGAGGTCGCACCGGCTGTGCACCTTGAGCACGAGCTGGCGCAGCGGGAGGGCGGGTTCGGTCATGGCGGTGCGGTCAGATGGAGGACTGGAAGGTCACCCCCGCGCCCTTGGCGGACCGTGTGGAAGCGAGAGCCCGGCGCACTCCCCTGGCGTTCTTCGGGTCGGCGGGAGCGTCGAGGCGCGGTGCGCCGGAGACCATCGGCTCACGAGCCGTTGACGCGGTGCTTCTTGATGGAGTGGTCACGGTCTGTTCCTAGCGGAGGAGCATTGTGGGGCCACAGCGTAACCGCCTCAAGACCCTGCCGGATATCTGAGGGGACCGGCCTTACGCCCATTGGACTACGGCCCGTGAGGCCCCGTGGGGAGCGCGTTCACGGGCCTTCACGCCAGGAACCTGAGCACCCCCTGCACCACGGCCGCCGGCTTCGCGCCCCCCTCGATCTCGAGCGTCCCGTCGACCGTGATCTGCACCCCACCTGCCACATCCGTCACATCGGCGAGCCGCGCGGCGAGGCGGATGCGGGAGCCGACCTTCACCGGGGCGGGGAAACGCACCTTGTTCAGGCCGTAGTTGACCTTGGTGGTGACGCCCTCGACGTCCAGCAGCCCGGAGAACAGGGGTATGAAGAGTGACAGCGTGAGATAGCCGTGCGCGATCGGCGCCCCGAACGGCCCCGACTTCGCCTTCTCCACGTCGACGTGGATCCACTGGTGGTCGCCGGTCGCGTCGGCGAACGTGTCGACCTGCCCCTGCGTCACCTCGATCCACTCGCTGGTGCCCAGGTCGCTCCCGGCGAGCTTCTTCAGTTCGTCGAGGCCGTTGACGGTGATGGTCATGGCGTTCCTTCGCTGTTGCCGTAGCGCTTGCGCACCCGGGACTTGAGGAGTTTTCCGGAGGCGGTGCGCGGGAGTTCGTCCGCGAGCACCACGGACCGGGGGATCTTGTACCTGGCGAGCCGCCCCGCGAGCGCCGCGATGATGGCGTCGGGATCGGGGCTGGCCCCGTCGCGCGGGACGACGACCGCGCGCGGCACCTCGCCCCACTTCGGGTCGGCGACGCCGATGACCGCGCACTCGGCGACACCGGGGTGCGTGAGGATCAAGTCCTCTATCTCGGCGGGGTAGATGTTCTCCCCGCCGGAGATGATCATGTCCTTGATCCGGTCGACGATGTGGACGTACCCGTCCTCGTCGACGGTCGCCGCGTCCCCGCTGCGGAACCAGCCGTCGGTGAAGGAGGCCGCGCTCTCCTCGGGCAACCCCCAGTAGCCGGGCATGACATGGGGCCCGCGCACCACGACCTCCCCGGTCTCGCCCACCTCGACCGGCGCCAAGTCGGGCCGGACGACCCGGACATCGCTGAAGAAGTGCGGCACTCCCGCCGAACCGGCCTTGCTGATGGCGTGTTCGGCGTCGAGGAAGAGCGTCCCGGGCGACGCCTCGGTCATCCCGTACCCCTGGAGGAAGGTCAGCCCCCGTTCCTGGTAGGCGGCGATGAGGTGGGACGGCACGGGTGAGCCGCCGCAGGTGAGCAGGCGCAGGGAGGTCAAGTCGGCGTCGGCCCACCCCGGGTGACGGGCCATCAGGTCGAACATCGTCGGCACGCCGAACATGAACGTGATCCGGTGCCGGGCGACCAGTCCGAAGGTCGCGTGGGGGTCGAACGCCTCGACCAGGACGCAGGTGCCGCCCTTGAGGAGGACCGGCAGGGTCAGCATGTTCAACCCCGCCGTGTGGAACAACGGGGCGGAGACCAGGGCCCGTTCGTCGGCGATGAGGTCGTGGTCGACGAGGACGTTCACGGCGTTCCAGGTGAGGTTGCCGTGGGTGAGCATGGCGCCCTTGGGGCGTCCGGTGGTGCCCGAGGTGTACATGATGACGCAGGTGTCGTCGGCCGTGACGGGTTCGTCGACCGGCTCGAACCGTGCCTGCTCCAGGGCCTGTTCGTACTCCGCGCCGACTTCGAGGTACGTCCGTACGTCGGTGCCGCCGGGGAGCCCGGCGACGAGACCGGCGTGACCGGGGGCGTAGATCAGCGCCTTGGCGCCGGAGTCGGCGAGCTGGTAGGCGATCTCCGGGCCCGCGAGGCGGGTGTTGAGCGGGACGAAGACCGCGCCGAGCGTGCCGGCCGCGAACAGGGCCTCCAGGTAGGAGGGGTGGTTCGGGCCGAGGTAGGCGAGGCGGTCGCCGCGTCTGAGGCCCCGCGCGCGCAGGGCGTGGGCGAGGCGGGTGGTGCGGTCGTGCAGGGCGGCGTACGAGTACTGCGTGTCGCCGTGGACCAGGGCGGTACGGTGCGGGGTCTTCCGGGCCCGGCGGGCGGGCCAGGAGCCCAGTCCCTCGTTGCGCATCTGCGGCCCCTCTAGATCGTCAGCAGGCGGGCGGCGTTCTCTTTCAGGATCTTCGGCCTGACCTCGTCCTTGATCGGCAGCTTCGCGAAGTCGGCGAGCCAGCGGTCGGGGGTGAGGACGGGGAAGTCGGAGCCGAAGAGGACCTTGTCCTTCAGCAACGTGTTGGCGTACTGCACGAGTTGGGGCGGGAAGTACTTCGGCGACCAGCCCGACAGGTCGATGTGGACGCCGGGTTTGTGGGTGGCGACCGCGAGCGCCTCGTCCTGCCAGGGGAAGGAGGGGTGCGCGAGGATGATCTTCAGGTCGGGGAAGTCGGCGGAGACGTCGTCCACGTGCAGGGGGTTGGAGTACTTGAGGCGGATGCCGCCGCCCCCGGGGACGCCGGCGCCGATGCCGGTCTGGCCCGTGTGGAAGAGGGCGATGCAGCCGGCCTCCTCGATCACCTCGTACAACGCGTAGGCCACGGCGCGGTCGTTGGGGAAGAAGCCCTGGATGCTGGGGTGGAACTTGAACCCCTTGACCCCGTACTCCTCGATGAGCCGCCGGGCCTGCTTCACGCCCGCCTTGCCCCGGAAGGGGTCGATCGACGCGAAGGGGATCAGGACGTCGGCGTTCGCTGCGGCGGCCTCGGCGACCTCCTCGTTGGGGACGGGGGCGGTGCCGGTCGCGGACTCCGAGTCGACGGTGAAGATGACGGCGGCCATGTTGCGCTCGCGGTAGTAGGCGGCCGTCTCCTCCAGGGTCGGTTTCCGCTTGCCCTCGACCTTGAAGTAGGCGGCGGAGGCGTCGTGGAGGTCGTCGGCGAGGGAGACGTTGCCCTGGGAGGAGACCTCGGCGTGGGTGTGGACGTCGATGGCGGTGAGGGCGTCGACGTCCATCGCCGGGCGCGCGCTCACGCCTCCCCCGCCTTCGGCGCCGGGATCCCCACCGTCTCCGGCTGGGCCCCGACCGACGTACCCCACGCCTCCGCGAGCGTCTCCGGCGTCCAGCCGCCGTCCGCGTACGCCGCCCGCACCTCCTGCGGGTGCGACCACAGCGTCACCTTGTCGCCGCCGATGCCGATCGCCTGCCCGGTGATCCCGCGCGCCGCGTCGGAGGCGAGGAACGGGACGAGGGCCGCGCAGTCCTCGGGCGTCCCGAACCCCTCGCCCTTGCGGAGGAAGCCGGGCAGCGGTTCGCCGCGCTTGAGCGCCTCGACGTACGGCGCGAACGCGGGGATCGTCTCGGTCATCGCGGTCGCGGCGACGGGCACGATCGCGTTGACGGTGATGTTCGCGCGGGCCAGCTCCATCGACCAGGTCCGGGCGAACGCGGCGATCCCGGCCTTGGCCGCCGCGTAGTTGGTCTGCCCGAAGTTGCCCCGCTGCCCGGCGGGCGAGCCGACGAGGATCAGCGTCCCGCCCTCGCCGCGCTCCCGCATGTGGACGGCGGCGGCGCGGGCGCAGGTGAAGGTGCCCCGCAGATGTGTGGAGATCACGGCGTCGAAGTCGTCGTCCGTCATCTTCCACAGCACCTTGTCGCGCAGGATCCCGGCGTTGGTGACCAGCACGTCGAGCCGCCCGAACGCCTCGACGGCCCGCCCGACGATCCGCTCGGCGGCCTCGCTGGTCCCGACGGGCACGACCTCGGCGACGGCGGTCCCGCCCGCGCCGGCGATGGCCTTCACCGCGCTCTCGGCGGCCTCCTCGTCGACGTCGTTGACCACCACGGACGCGCCGTGGGCGGCCAGCGCGCGGGCGTAGGCGAGGCCGAGGCCACGGCCGGCGCCGGTGACGACGGCGGCCTTGCCGGTGAGATCGATACGGGGCACGGAAAGTCCCTTCGGTGGGGCGGGGGCGCCGCGTGGGTAGGGGCGGCGTGGAGATAGAAGCTAGGAGCAATGATTGTTGTCGTCAATAGTTGTTGCCGACCTACAGATGGTTCATGCTGGAATCGCACACCACGCACCACCCCCGATCCCGAGGAGCACGCCATCGCCAGCCGGCCCGACACCGCGACCACCCCTCCGATCGACGCGAACGAGCCCTGGATGCGCGGCCTGCACGCCGACACGGGCTATCTGCTGTACCGACTCGGCCTGCGCTCGGGCCAGTTGTTCAACGCGTTCCTCCAGGAGTCCGGCGTGCGCCTGCGCCACTACGCGGTGCTGCGCTACCTCGCGGGCTGCGAGGGCGCCCTGCAACGGGAGTTGAGCGCGCGCCTCGGCTACGACCCGAGCGCGATCGTCGGCCTGGTCGACGACCTGGAGCGGCTCGCGTTCGCCGAGCGCCGCCCCTCCCCCGACGACCGGCGCAGCCGCACCGTCGTGCTCACCGAGGCGGGCCGCGCGTTCCTTCGGGACACGGACGAGGCGGGCCTCAGGGTCACCAACGAGCTGACGGGGCCGCTGACGCCGGCCGAGCGCGAGGTGCTGCACGGACTGCTGCTGCGGATGGCCGGAGAGGACCTCGCCTGACCGGTGATTGTTGTGCAAGATATTGACGGCCGACGATTGAGTGCCTAACTTCACGGACCATCCGAGGCACCGGCCCAGGGAGCTCCCCGTGCAGTCGTCCCGCAAGTCCGTCCGCCAACCGTCCCCAGAAACCGCCCAGTTGCGCCGCGTGGCCCTCTCCGGGCTGCTCGGCACCGCCGTCGAGTTCTACGACTTCCTCGTCTACGGCACCGTCGCCGCGCTCGTCTTCGGCGACCTGTTCTTCCCCGACGCCGACCCCGCCGTCGGCACGATCGCCGCGTTCGGCACCTTCGCCGCCGGCTATCTCGCCCGCCCGCTCGGCGGCCTGATCTTCGGCCACTTCGGCGACCGGGTCGGCCGCAAGTCGATGATGCTGCTGACGATGGTCCTGATGGGCACGGGCAGCTTCCTCATCGGCCTGCTGCCGACGTACGACGCGATCGGCGTGTGGGCGCCCGTCCTGCTGGTCGCGCTGCGTGTCGTCCAGGGCATCGCGATCGGCGGCGAGTGGGGCGGCGCGACCCTGATGGTCGTCGAGCACGCCGAGCACACGCGGAGCGAACGGCGCGGCCTGTGGTCGAGCTTCACCCAGCTCGGGGCCCCGCTCGGCTCCGTGCTCTCCGCCGGGGTGGTCACGCTCGTCTCGACGCTGCCGGACGACGAGTTCCGTACGTGGGGCTGGCGGGTGCCGTTCCTGCTGAGCGTCGTCCTGCTCGCCGTGGGGCTCTTCGTACGGCTGCGCGTCGCCGAGAGCCCGCTGTTCGTCGCCGGTCAACGGCCCGAGAAACCCCCGGTGTTCGAGCTGCTGCGGCGCCCGAAGCCCGTGCTGCTCGCGGCCTGTGTCGGGATCGGCGCGTTCACCGCGCAGTCGCTGCTGACCGGGTTCATGATCTCGTACGCGGTCGACCACGGCTACAGCCGCCCCCAGGTCCTCACCGCCGTGACGATCGCCTCCTGCGTGGCGCTGGCCGTCCTCCCCGCGGCCTCCGCCCTGTCCGACCGCGTCGGCCGCCGCCCGGTCGTCCTCGCGGGCGCCGTCGCCTCGGCCGCGCTGGCCTTCCCCGTCCTCGCGCTGGTCGACTCGGGCTCCCCCGGCCTGCTGATCCTCGCGCTGGCCCTCGGCCACGGCGTCGCCCAGTCCACGATGTACGGCCCGCTGGGCGCCCTGCTCAGCGAGATGTTCTCCACGAACGTCCGCTACACCGGCGCCTCCCTCGGCTACCAGGGCGCCACCCTGATCGGCGCGGGCTTCTCCCCGCTGATCGCGAGCAGCCTGCTGGCCTCGGGCGACGGTTCCAGCACGCCGGTCTCCCTGCTCCTGTGCGCCGGCGCCGCCATCACCGCGCTCACCGTCTGGCGCATGCGCGAGACGTCGTACGACACTCTGGAGCCCGCCGCCGAACCGTCCCCGGCGCGGGAGACCGCGGCGGGGTGAGGCCATGACCGGACGAACCGCGCCCGACCGGCTGCTGTCCGTCCTCGCCGCGTTCGACCACGACCATACGGCGCTGACGCTCACGGACATCAGCCGGCGGGCCGGGCTGACCCTCACCACCGCCCACCGCCTCGTCGGCGCGCTCACCGCGTGGGGCGCGCTGGAGCGGGACGCGTCCGGCACCTACCACGTCGGCCTGCGCCTCTGGGAGATCGCCGCGCTCTCGCCGCGCGGCCTCGCCCTGCGCCAGATCGCCCTCCCCTATCTGGAGGACCTCTACGAAGCCACCCACGAGAACGTCCAGTTGGCCGTCCGCGACGGTCACGACGTCGTCTACACGGAGTGGCTCAGCGGGCGGTCCTCGGTGGGCGTCCACATCCGGGTGGGCGCGCGCTGGCCGCTCCATGTCACCGGCGTGGGGCTGGTGTTGCTGGCGCACGGCGACGTGGACCTCCAAGAGGCGTACTGCACCGGCACGTTGAAGTCCTTCACCGACCGCACCATCACCGATCCCACCGCCCTGCGCCGCGTCCTCGCCGAAGTCCGGCGCACGGGCGTGGCGGTGAGCGACCGTCAGGTCACGGACGACGCCCTCTCCGTGGCGGCCCCGATACGGGGCCCCGGCTGCGAGGTGGTGGCCGCCGTGTCGGTGGTCGTGCCCCGACAGGGCGCCCAGGTGGGGGTGCTGGCGCCCGCCGTGCGGGTGGCCGCGCGGGGGATATCGCGGGCGCTGGGGTGGCGGCCGGCGTAGTCACATAACCGGCTTCATCGGGTGAACTCGCCTTCCTTGTACGGCAATTCCTCGCTTCAACTCTTGACGGCCCTCGGGGCAGGGTGGACATTGTCGGCACCTTGAGAGCGCTCTCAGCGGCTCTCTCGGCACCCGCACTCCCCACACCCCGTACCCGAGAGGTCCCCCATGACCGCAACCTCCGGTATCCCCAGACGGCGCCGCGCCCTGATCGCCGTCCTCTCCACGCTCGGCCTCGCCGCCGCCCTCGCGACGGCGGCCACCCTCCCCGCGGGCGCCTCCGCGCCGACCCCGCCGTCGGGGTGGTCCCAGGTCTTCCTGGACGACTTCAACGGCGCCGCCGGAACCGGCGTCAACACCGCGAACTGGCAGTACAGCACCGGCACTTCGTACCCCGGCGGCCCCGCGAACTGGGGTACCGGCGAGGTCGAGACGATGACCAACAGCACCGCGAACGTCTCCCTCGACGGCGGCGGCAACCTCCGCATCACGCCGCTACGGGACTCCGCCGGGAGGTGGACGTCGGGGCGGATCGAGACGAACCGTACGGACTTCCAGCCCCCGGCGGGCGGCAAGCTGCGCGTCGAGGCGCGCATCCAGATGCCGAACGTCACCGGCACCGCCGCCGAGGGCTACTGGCCCGCCTTCTGGATGCTGGGCGCCCCGTACCGGGGCAACTACCAGAACTGGCCCAGCGTCGGCGAGCTGGACATCATGGAGAACGTCCAGGGCCTCAACCGGGTCTGGGCGACCGTCCATTGCGGCACCAACCCCGGCGGGCCCTGCAACGAGACGACCGGCATCGGCAACAACGTCGCCTGCCCTTCGACCACGTGCCAGTCCGGCTTCCACAACTACACGCTGGAATGGGACCGTTCGGTCACCCCCGAGGCGATCCGCTTCTCCGTCGACGGCGTCACCTTCCACACGGTGACCGCAAACCAGGTCGACGCCACGACCTGGGCCAACGCCACCAACCACGGCTTCTTCATCATCCTGAACGTCGCGATGGGCGGCGCCTTCCCCGACGCGTACGGCGGCGGCCTCGACAACGCCACCGTGCCGGGTCACCCGATGCTCGTCGACTACGTCCAGGTCCTCCAGTCCAGCGGCGGCGGCACCACAACTCCCCCACCCTCGGGCTCCCGTGACGCCTACGCCCCCATCCAGGCCGAGTCCTACGACACCCAGTCCGGCACCACCACGGAGACCACCTCCGACACCGGCGGCGGCCAGAACATCGGCTCCCTCGCGAACGGGGACTGGGCCCAGTACAAGGGCGTCACCTTCGGCACGACGCCGGCGACCCAGTTCCACGCCCGCGTCGCGAGCGGCGCGCCGGCCGGCGTCAGCGGCCTGGTCGAAGTACGCCTGGACAGCCGCACCTCCACGCCGATCGGCAGCTTCTCCCTGGCGAGCACGGGCAGTTGGCAGACCTGGAAGACCGTCCCCGCGAACATCTCCTCGGTCACCGGCACGCACGACGTCTACCTCACCTTCACGAGCGGCCAGCCGAACGACTTCGTGAACGTCAACTGGTTCGACTTCGGTCACTGACCGGGCATTCCTGCCGCTCACTCAGGATTTGGCTAGCCGGACACGGGTGTCAGCCGCTCGTCCGCCCACTCGGTGAAGGTGGTGAGCGGGATGTCCAGCTCCTGGGCGTACTCGGGCCGGGCGGGCTGGAGGACCGCGTTGTTCCACTCGTGTCCGGCTCCCCACGGCGGCATGCCCCCGGCGAGGGCCTCTTCCAGGCTCATGGAGGGCGCGGTCACGGGCACGCCCCAGGCGGCGGACAGGGTCTGCGCGATCTGTTCCATCGTGCGCAGGTCACCGGCCAGTTCCAGTTCCACCCGGTGGAAACGGTCGGGGTCCCGGAGGGCGTGCGCCGCGGCCGTGCCGATGTCCCGCACGGCCACCAGGGCCAGTTCGGTATCCGGTTTCAGTACGGTCAGCAGCCCGCCACGGGGGCCCCTGGGCGCCAGCAGGGGCAGGTTCTCCATGAAGAAGGCGGGCTTGATCACCGTCCAGCGGGTGAAGCCCGCACCCCGCACCGCCTCCATGATCGCCTGCTTGGTGCCGAAGTAGTCGGCCATCGCCGCCCAGCGGCCTTCGGCCCAGCCGAGGGCCTGGGTGTGCGCGCCGACTCCGCTGGTCGAGGACTGCACGAACTGCCGTACCCCGGCGGCCTTCGCCGCGTCCACCAGGTTGGCGGCCTGGGCGAGTTCGCCCGCGAAGTCCACGCTGCTCCCGGTCATCGGCGGCATCTGCACGGAGAACACCGCGCGGACCCCCTCGACCGCCGGGCCGAGGGAGGACCGGTCGGACAGGTCCGCTCGCACGAGCTCGGCGCCCAGCGCGCCGATCTCCCGGGCGGGCTCGGATCGCGGATCGCGTACGAGCGCGCGGACAGGTGTTCCGGCGGCCAGAAGTGCGCGAGCCGTGGCCCCGCCTTGTTGGCCGGTGGCTCCGGTGACCAGGACTGTTTCGCTGTCGACGGGCATGGCCGCTGCTCCTCACAGACCGGGAACGAAAGCGGGGAGACTCCCCGCTTCGCGTGGCGCGACGGTATGACAGGGCCCGTCGTTTGGCAACGAGGAGATCCGGACCCGGGCCGGCCACTCGGGTGGGTGAGGGGGGAACGTTTCCTCCTCGGCCGTTCGGGTGACAGGCGTCCTGCGGGCGTGTCCCGGCGAACACACTGGCCCTCCGCAGGACGTCCCGCCGAAGGAGCGAGTTCATTGAAGTACCTCCGCAAGACGCTGGCCGTGGCCGTGGCCGCCGTCGCTCTGTGCACCGTGTTCACGACACCCGCGCAGGCGGCGCGAGGCACCTTCGCCTACTACTACGCGAACGGGGGGTGGCCGCCGGGGTCCGAGCTGCCCGACCCCGAGGACGGGCGGTGCTACAACACGTCGGCCGAAGCGAACCATGCGGCCAACCACACCGACCGGCTCGCCATCCTGTACCGGGGTCCGGACTGCCGGGCCGAGGCGACCGTGACCTTCATGGAGCCGGGCCAGCAGGCTCCCGATCGCTTCGGCTCGGTGAAGTTCGTGGTCAGGTGAGGCAGTAGGGGGGTGTCCGGTCGGCGCGAGTCCCGGCCGGACACCCCCGGCTCCGGCTCCCGCGCGGCGGAAAATCTCGGTTGATCCGGACCCTGGCGGATGAATACTGGCTGTCGTCCCAGTCGATCCGGAGGCCCCGCGCGCATGACCATGCACGATGACCAGGTGGACGTGACCACCGAGACCGTCGCGGCCCTGATCCGGGAACAGTTCCCGCAGTGGGGTGACGAGTCGATCCGCCCCCTGCCGTCGACCGGCACGGTCAACGCCATCTTCCGCATCGGAACCGGCCTCTCCGCACGCTTCCCGCTCCGCCTCACGGACGCCGCCGAGGCGCGGGCGACCCTGGAACGGGAATCCCGGGCCAGCGCCGAACTGGCACAGGTCTCCAGCATCCCCGTCCCCGAACCCATCGCCCTCGGCAGACCCGGCGCCGGTTACCCCATGCCCTGGTCGATCCAGACCTGGCTCCCGGGAACGATCGCCTCCGACGCCGACCCCAGCGACTCGAACGCCTTCGCCGAGGACCTCGCGGCGTTCATCGGAACCCTCCGAACCGCCGACACCCGGGGCCGCCGCTTCACCGGCGACAACCGAGGCGGCCACCTCCCCGACCACGACGCCTGGATGGAACGGTGCTTCAAGGAGAGCGAAGACCTCCTCGACGTACCCCGCCTACGCCGCCTCTGGTCCCACTTCCGCTCCCTCCCCCGCACCTCCCCCGACACCATGACCCACGGCGACCTGATCCCCGGCAACGTCCTCGTCACAGCCAACCGCCTCACCGGCATCCTGGACACCGGCGGCTACGCCCCCGCCGACCCCGCCCTGGACCTGGTCAGCGCCTGGCACCTCCTCCGCCCAGGCCCCCGAAAAGTCCTCCGCTCCACCCTCTCCTGCGACGACCTGGACTGGGAACGCGGCAAGGCCTGGGCCTTCCAACAGGCCATGGGCCTCGTCTGGTACTACACCGAAACCAACCCACCGATGAGCGAACTGGGCCGCCGAACCCTGGACCGCATCCTGGAGTCGACGGAGTGACCGGTCCCAGCCGCAAAGGAAAGCCCCAGTGACAGACGACGAGCCAAAACGCGCAGGACAGTCGGCGCTGATCGTGAGGATCCCGGAGGCGGAGCCCGCCGTACGGGCGTGGCGCGACCGACTCGACCCCTCGGCCCGTGCCGGCGTTCCCGCCCATGTGACCGTGCTCTTCCCGTTTCTCGACGCGGACCGGATCGACCGGGGTGTCCGCTCCGCGATCGGCGAGGTGCTCGGCCGGCATCAGCCCTTCTCGGCCCTCTTCGATCGCTGTGGCCGGTTTCCCGGAGTGCTCTACCTCGCCCCCGAACCGGACACCCACTTCAGGCGCCTCACCGAGGCGATCGTCGAGCGATGGCCGGAGAACCCGCCGTTCGGCGGGCAGTTCGACGACGTCGTCCCGCATCTGACCGTCGCCCAGAGTCAGGACGAGGCTGTCGTGGAGAAGGCGGAGGCCGACCTCCTCACCAGACTTCCGGTCGTCGCGCGGATCTCTGCGGTCGATTTGCTGGTGAACGACGGGACGCTGTGGCGGCAGCAGGCATCTTTCCCCCTGCTGGGGTAGATCCCCCGGGGAACCCCGACCGCCTCGGCCGGGCGCCGAAGGCCGCCCCGTGCCGGGGTACGACGACTCGTTGCTCGGCCCGCATCGCGACTTCGCCGCGGCGTCTCCAACCCCTCGCGGAACCAGCCGAGTCCGCCCCTCCCCCGGCGGAAGGCACCCGTCTCCGTGTGCCCGGCTCCCGCTAACGCAGCTCCGCCCGGAACGCCGCCGGTGTCGTGTCCGTGTGCTGGTGGAAGAACTTCGAGAAGTTGGCGGGGTCGGGGAAGCCGACGGCGGCGCCGACGCGGCCGATGGGGAGGTCCGTGTGGGCCAGGAGGCGCTTCGCCTCCAGGATGACCCGCTTGTCGATGAACCCCTTGGGGGTCTCACCGGTCGCGGCGCGGACGGCGCGGACGAGGGTGCGCCGGGAGTAGCCGAGGGCGTCGGCGTACGCGCTGACGCTGTGGTTGGTCGCGAAGTCCCGTTCGACGGCGTCGCGGAAGAGGGTGAACGTCGTGTCCATCCGGCGTTCCGCCTCGGCGGAGCTGGTGGCCGCGAGGTGGGCGAGCCGCAGGAGGAACGCGGTCAGGGAGTGGCGCAGCACAGCCGTATGGAGGCTCAAAGGCAGCGTCTCGGCGTCCTCGTACTCGCGGCGGAGATGCGACAGGGAGCCCCGCAGTGCGGCGAGCCGCTCCGCGTCGGGGTGCAGCAAGGGCGGGAGGTCGTAGCGGTAGAGGCCCGTCGCCTCGACGGTCGCGCGGGGCAGGAACCCCGGCTGCATCGCGAGGACGGTCCCCCGGTAGTCGGGGACGCGGGAGAAGCGGTGGACCTGTCCGGGCCGGATCCACAGGATGTCCCCGGCGTGCGCCTCGTACTCGGTGAAGTCGACCATGTGCCGCACCGGCCCGTCGTCGAACAGCAGGACGACGTGGAAGTCGATGCGGTGGACCCGGTCGAGGCGGGCCTCGGCGGCGTGCCAGGCGCGCCCGGCGTTCATGGGCCCGACCTGCATGCCCACCCCGGCGACGCTGAGATCGGTGGGGAAGGGGAACGTTCGGATGCCGGCCACCGGCCCGTCACCCTCGCCACCTTGGATGGTTCTGTCCGCCATGTCCCGCTCGCGCCGCCTCGTTCGTGATCTCCGTGTCCCACTTTCACCACAGGCTGACACACACAGCCCTTCCGCAGTAAAAGTCCGACTTTTAGTTTTGGACGCGTAACGACCGTGTTACCGGTCGCACAAGTGACTTCTTGAAGAGGGATCTCTGACGATGAGCGCGCAGACACCCAAGGCCCTGGAGTGGACCGACCTCGACCGCCGCGCCGTGGACACCGCCCGCGTGCTCGCGGCGGACGCGGTGCAGAAGGTCGGCAACGGCCACCCGGGCACGGCGATGAGCCTGGCCCCGGTCGCGTACACGATCTTTCAGAAGGTGATGCGGCACGACCCGGCGGACCCGGAGTGGACGGGCCGCGACCGCTTCGTGCTGTCCCCGGGCCACACCTCGCTGACCCTCTACACCCAGCTCTTCCTGGCCGGATACGAACTCGAACTGGACGACCTGAAGGCGTTCCGCACGCACGGCTCGAAGACCCCGGGCCACCCGGAGTACGGCCACACGGCGGGCGTGGAGACCACGACGGGCCCGCTCGGCCAGGGCGTGGCGAACGCGGTCGGCATGGCGATGGCGGCCCGCTACGAGCGCGGCCTCTTCGACCCCGAGGCCCCCGAGGGCACCTCGCCCTTCGACCACACGATCTGGGCGATCGTCTCGGACGGCGACCTGGAGGAGGGCGTCTCCGCCGAGGCGTCCTCGCTGGCCGGCCACCAGAAGCTCGGCAACCTCGTCTTCGTCTACGACGACAACCACATCTCGATCGAGGGCGACACGGCGACGGCGTTCTCCGAGGACGTGCTGAAGCGGTACGAGGCGTACGGCTGGCACACGCAGCGCGTCGCGCCCACCGCCGAGGGTGACGTGGACGTCGCCGCCCTGCACTCGGCGCTGAAGGCGGCCCAGGCCGAGACCGACCGCCCCTCGATCATCGCCCTGCGCACGATCATCGCCTGGCCCGCCCCCAACGCCCGTAACACGGAGGCCTCGCACGGCTCCGCGCTCGGCGCCGACGAGGTCGCCGCGACGAAGCGCCTGCTCGGCTTCGACCCGGAGCAGTCCTTCGAGGTGGCCCCCGAGGTCCTCGCGCACAGCCGCCGGGCCCTCGACCGGGGCGCGGAGGAGCACGCCGCGTGGGACAAGCGGATCGCGGAGTGGCGTACCCGGCTCCCGGAGCGCGCGGCCCTGTTCGACCGTGTCGTGGCGGGCCAGCTCCCCGAGGGCTGGCAGGACGCGCTGCCGGTGTTCGAGGAGGGCACGTCGGTGGCGACGCGCGCCGCCTCCGGCAAGGTCCTCCAGGCGCTGGGCCCGGTCGTCCCCGAACTCTGGGGCGGCTCCGCCGACTTGGCGGGCTCGAACAACACGACCATCGACAAGGCGAGTTCGTTCCTCCCGAAGGGCAACCCGCTCCCGGAGGCCGACCCGTACGGCCGGACCGTGCACTTCGGCATCCGCGAGTTCTCGATGGCCGCCGAGATGAACGGCATCGCCCTGCACGGCAACACCCGTATCTACGGCGGCACTTTCCTGGTCTTCTCCGACTACATGCGCAACGCGGTCCGCATGTCCGCGCTGATGCAGCTCCCGGTGACGTACGTGTGGACGCACGACTCGGTGGGCCTCGGCGAGGACGGCCCGACCCACCAGCCGGTCGAGCACCTGGCCTCGCTGCGCGCGATCCCGGGCCTGAACGTCGTCCGCCCCGCCGACGCGAACGAGACGGCGATCGCCTGGGCGGAGATCCTCAAGCGCCACTCCACGCACCCGGCCCCGCACGGACTGGCCCTGACCCGCCAGGGAGTTCCGACCTACGCGCCCAACCCCGATGCGGCGAAGGGCGGTTACGTCCTCGCCGAGGCGAGCGGCACCCCGGAGGTCGTCCTGATCGCGACCGGTTCCGAGGTCCAACTCGCCGTCGCGGCAAGGGAGTTGCTGGAGGCCGAGGGCACGCCGACGCGCGTGGTGTCGATGCCGTCGGTGGAGTGGTTCGAGGAGCAGACCCCGGAGTACCGGCAGGCCGTGCTCCCCGCCGAGGTCAAGGCGCGTGTCGCCGTGGAGGCGGGCATCGGCCTGACGTGGTACCGGTACGTCGGCGACGCCGGACGCATCGTGTCGCTGGAGCAGTTCGGTGCCTCCGCCGACGCGAAGACCCTGTTCGCCGAGTTCGGCTTCACCGCAGAGAACGTCGCCGCTGCTGCGAGGGAATCCCTTGCCGCCGCGCGTGGTTGATCGGAACGCCAGAAAGAAGATGATCGAAGTGACCGCAACACCCCTGGAACGCCTGAGCCTTGAGGGCGTCTCCATCTGGCTGGACGACCTCTCGCGCAAGCGTCTGGTCTCCGGCAACCTCGCCGAACTGATCGCCACGCAGCACGTCGTCGGCGTCACCACCAACCCCTCGATCTTCCAGGCCGCGATCGGCTCAGGCGAGGGCTACGAGGAGCAGCTCACCGACCTCGCCGTACGCGGTGTCACGGTCGACGAGGCCGTACGGATGATGACGACGGCGGACGTACGGGACGCGGCGGACGTGCTGCGGCCGGTGTACGAGGCGAGCGGCGGGCGGGACGGCCGGGTCTCGATCGAGGTGGACCCGCGTCTGGCGCACGAGACGGCGGCGACCGTCGCCGAGGCGAAGCAGTTGTTCTGGCTGGTGGACCGGCCGAACGTGATGATCAAGATCCCGGCGACGAAGGCGGGCCTCCCGGCGATCACGGAGGTCGTGGGCCTCGGGATCAGCGTGAACGTGACGCTGATCTTCTCCCTGGAGCGGTACGCCGAGGTCATGGACGCCTACCTCGCCGGTCTGGAGAAGGCGCGCGCGGCCGGTCTCGACCTGTCGACGATCCACTCGGTGGCCTCCTTCTTCGTCTCCCGCGTCGACTCCGACATCGACCAGCAGCTCACCGCGCTGGGCACCGAAGAGGCCCTCGCTCTCAAGGGCAAGGCGGCGCTGGCGAACGCGCGGCTGGCCTACGAGGCGTACGAGAAGGTCTTCGCCTCCGAGCGGTTCGCGGCCCTTCAGAGCGCGGGCGCGCACCGCCAGCGTCCGCTGTGGGCTTCGACCGGCGTGAAGGATCCTGCTTACAAGGACACCCTGTACGTGGACGAGCTGGTCGCGCCCGGCACGGTCAACACCATGCCGCAGGCCACACTGGACGCGGTCGCCGACCACGGGGTCGTCACCGGTGACACGGTCACGGGCGGGTACGAGCAGGCCCGCGCGGACCTGGACGCGGTGGCGGCGCTGGGTGTGTCGTACGACGAGGTGGTCACCCGTCTGGAGCAGGAGGGTGTCGCCAAGTTCGCGGTCGCGTGGGAGGACCTGCTGAGCGCGGTCGAGAAGTCGATGAAGAGCAAGGGAGTGGGCGCGGAATGAACGCCGTAGACACTGTCAGCGGTACGGCCGTGGACCCGGCCGACTGGGAGAACCCGCTGCGGGACCCCCGGGACCGGCGGCTGCCGCGGATCGCGGGCCCGTCGGGGCTGGTGATCTTCGGGGTGACGGGTGACCTGTCGCGCAAGAAGCTGATGCCGGCCGTCTACGACCTCGCCAACCGCGGGATGCTCCCGCCGGGCTTCTCGCTCGTCGGGTTCGCCCGCCGGGACTGGGAGGACCAGGACTTCGCGCAGGTCGTGCACGACTCGGTGCGCGAGCACGCGCGTACGCCGTTCCGCGAGGAGGTGTGGCAGCAGCTCGCGGAGGGCATGCGGTTCATCCCCGGGGCCTTCGACGACGACACCGCGTTCAAGCAGCTGCGGCAGACCGTCGACGAGCTGGACGCGGCGCGCGGTACGAGCGGCAACTACGCCTTCTACCTCTCCGTACCGCCGAAGTTCTTCCCCGAGGTCGTCCAGCAGCTGAAGAAGCACGGCCTGGCGACCCCGCCGGAGGGTTCCTGGCGGCGGGCGGTCATCGAGAAGCCGTTCGGGCACGACCTGGCGTCGGCCGAGGAGCTGAACCGGATCGTGCACGACGTGTTCGACCCGGACCAGGTCTTCCGGATCGACCACTACCTGGGCAAGGAGACCGTCCAGAACATCCTGGCGCTGCGGTTCGCGAACCAGATGTTCGAGCCGATCTGGAACCGGTCGTACGTCGACCACGTGCAGATCACGATGGCCGAGGACATCGGCATCGGCGGGCGCGCCGGGTACTACGACGGCATCGGCTCGGCCCGTGACGTCATCCAGAACCACCTGCTCCAGCTGATGGCGCTGACCGCGATGGAGGAGCCGGCCGCGTTCGACGCGGCGTCGCTGCTCACCGAGAAGCTGAAGGTCCTCAAGGCGGTGAAGCTCCCGGAGAACATCGGCGAGCACACCGTGCGCGGCCAGTACGCCGAGGGCTGGCAGGGCGGCGAGAAGGTCAGCGGCTACCTCCAGGAGGACGGCATCGACCCGGCCTCGACGACCGACACGTACGCCGCGATCAAGCTGAACGTCGACAACCGCCGCTGGGCCGGGGTCCCGTTCTACCTGCGCACCGGAAAGCGCCTGGGCCGCCGCGTCACCGAGATCGCGGTCGTCTTCCAGACGGCCCCGCACTCGCCGTTCGACTCCACCGCCACGGAGGAGCTGGGTTCCAACGCGATCGTCATCCGGGTCCAGCCCGACGAGGGCATGACGGTACGGTTCGGGTCGAAGGTCCCGGGTACCTCGATGGAGATCCGGGACGTCACGATGGACTTCGCGTACGGCGAATCCTTCACGGAGTCCAGCCCCGAGGCGTACGAACGGCTCATCCTGGACGTGCTGCTCGGGGACGCCAACCTCTTCCCCCGCCACCAGGAAGTGGAAGAGTCCTGGAAGATCCTCGACCCGATCGAGGACCACTGGGCGACGCACGGGAAGCCCGCCCAGTACGCCTCCGGCAGCTGGGGCCCCCAGGAAGCCGACGAGATGCTCGCACGAGACGGACGGAGCTGGCGCAGGCCATGAAGATCGACCTCACCGACACCACGGCAAGCAAGATCAACAAGGCGCTGGTGCAGGGTCGCCGCGCCATCGGCACCCCCGCCGTGGGAATGGTCCTGACGATGGTCATCGTCACGGACGAAGAGAACGCCTACGACGCGATCAAGGCGGCCGAGGAGGCCTCGCACGAGCACCCCTCGCGCACCCTGGTCGTCATCAAGCGCCAGGCCCGCACCCCGCGCGAGCGCACCCAGTCCCGGCTCGACGCCGAGGTCCGGGTCGGCTCCGAGGCAGGCGCCGGCGAGACCGTCGTGCTGCGCACCTACGGCGAGGTGTCCGACCACGCCGACTCGGTGGTCCTGCCGCTGCTGCTGCCGGACGCGCCGGTCGTCGTCTGGTGGCCGGTCGACGCCCCCGACAACCCCTCGAAGGACCCGCTGGGCGCGCTCGCGCAGCGCAGGATCACCGATCTGTACGCCGTCGAGAACCCCCTCCAGACGCTGTCCACCCGCGTGAAGTCGTACGCCCCCGGCGACACCGACCTCGCCTGGACCCGGCTCACGCCGTGGCGCTCGATGCTGGCGGCGGCCCTCGACCAGGCCCGGGTGCCGATCGTCTCCGGCGCCGTCGAGGCCGAGGCCGACAACCCGGCCGCCGAGCTGCTCGCGCGCTGGCTGGAGGCGCGCCTCAAGGTCACGATCGACCGCGTGGTCACCGCGGGGCCGGTCGTCACGGCCGTCCGGCTCGGCACCGCCGACGGCGAGGTCGTCATCGACCGCCCCGAAGGCCCCCTCGCGACGCTGTCGCTGCCGGGCCAGCCGTCCCGCACCCTCGCGCTGAAGGTGCGCACCACCTCCGAACTCATCGCCGAGGAACTGCGTCGCCTCGACGCGGACGAGATGTACGCCGTCGCCCTGCGCGGCGAGGGCACCAAGGAGATCCCCGCACATGTCTGAGACACCTCTGCTCACCGAACGGCCCGAGTGGGAAGCGCTGTTGGCGCATTCCTCGGAGCGGACCGGGCTGCGTGAGCTGTTCGCCGCCGACCCCGCACGCGCGGAGCGGTACGTCGTCCGGGTCGGCGATCTGCGGATCGACTACTCGAAGCACCTCGTCACCGACGAGACGCTGACGCTGCTGCGTGAACTCGCCACCGCCACCGACGTGTTCGGGCTGCGGGACGCGATGTTCCGGGGCGAGAAGATCAACATCACGGAGCAGCGGGCGGTGCTGCACACCGCGCTGCGGGCGCCGCGCGACGCGGTGATCGAGGTCGACGGGGAGAACGTCGTACCGGCCGTGCACGCGGTGCTCGACAAGATGGCCGCGTTCGCCGGGCAGGTGCGGTCGGGCGAGTGGGTCGGGCACACCGGCAAGCGGATCCGCAACGTCGTCAACATCGGGATCGGTGGCTCGGACCTCGGTCCGGCGATGGCGTACGAGGCGCTGCGGGCGTTCACCGCACGGGACTTGACCTTCCGGTTCGTGTCCAACGTGGACGGCTCCGACCTGCACGAGGCCGTGCGGGACCTCGACCCCGAGGAGACGCTGTTCATCGTCGCCTCGAAGACGTTCACCACGATCGAGACCATCACCAACGCCACCTCGGCGCGATCCTGGCTGCTCAGGGGCCTGGACGGCGACGAGAAGGCGGTCGCCAAGCACTTTGTCGCGCTGTCGACGAACGCCGAGAAGGTCGCGGACTTCGGGATCGACACGGCGAACATGTTCGAGTTCTGGGACTGGGTCGGCGGGCGCTACTCGTACGACTCCGCGATCGGGCTCTCGCTGATGATCGCGATCGGTCCGGACGGGTTCCGGGAGATGCTCGACGGGTTCCACCTGGTCGACGAGCACTTCCGGACGGCGCCCGCCGAGGCCAACGCGCCGCTGATCCTGGGCCTGTTGGGGGTCTGGTACGGGAACGTGCTGGGCGCGCAGTCGCACGCGGTGCTGCCGTACTCGCACTATCTCTCCAAGTTCACCGCCTACTTGCAGCAGCTGGACATGGAGTCCAACGGCAAGTCCGTGGACCGCGAGGGCCGTTCGGTGTCCTGGCAGACCGGTCCCGTGGTGTGGGGCACGCCCGGCACCAACGGGCAGCACGCGTACTACCAGTTGATCCACCAGGGCACGAAGCTGATCCCGGCCGACCTGCTCGGGTTCGCGCGCCCGGTCGGTGAGCTGAGCGACGAACTCAAGGCGCAGCACGACCTGTTGATGGCCAACCTGTTCGCGCAGGGGCAGGCGCTGGCGTTCGGCAAGACGGCCGACGAGGTCCGTGCGGAGGGCGTCCCGGAGGAGCAGGTCGCGCACCGCACGTTCCAGGGGAACCACCCCACGACGACGATCCTCGCCGGTGAGCTGTCGCCGTCCGTGCTGGGTCAGCTCATCGCGCTGTACGAGCACAAGGTGTTCGTCCAGGGCGCGATCTGGAACATCGACTCCTTCGACCAGTGGGGCGTGGAGTTGGGCAAGGTCCTCGCCAAGCGCGTGGAGCCGGCCCTCACCTCGGGTGCGGACGTGCCCGGACTCGACGCCTCCACGGCCGCGCTCGTCGCCGCCTACCGTGAACTCAAGGATGTGAAGTAGCCATGCAGCTCGGACTGATCGGTCTCGGCAAGATGGGCGGCAACATGCGCGAGCGCATCCGCCGCGCGGGCCACACCGTCGTCGGGTACGACCGCAACCCCGAACTCTCCGACGTGGCGAGCCTGTCGGAGCTGGTGGAGAAGCTCGAAGCGCCGCGCGTGGTCTGGGTGATGGTCCCGGCCGGCGGCCCCACGCAGTCCGTCGTGGACGAGCTGAGCGACCTCCTGGAGGCCGGTGACACCGTCGTCGACGGCGGCAACTCCCGCTGGACCGAGGACGAGAAGCACGCCGAGGAGCTGGGCGCCAAGGGCATCGGCTTCGTCGACTGCGGGCGTCTCCGGCGGCGTCTGGGGCCTCACCAACGGCTACGCGCTGATGTACGGCGGCGACGCCGAGCACATCGCGAAGGTCCAGCCGGTCTTCGACGCCCTGAAGCCCGAAGGGCCGTACGGGTACGTCCACGCGGGCAAGGTCGGCGCCGGGCACTTCTCCAAGATGGTCCACAACGGCATCGAGTACGCCATGATGCAGGCGTACGCCGAGGGCTGGGAGCTGCTGGAGAAGGTCGACTCCGTCACCGACGTCCGCGAGGTCTTCCGGTCCTGGCAGGAAGGGACCGTCATCCGCTCCTGGCTCCTCGACCTCGCGGTCAACGCCCTCGACGAGGACGAGCACCTCGACAAGCTGCGCGGGTACGCCGAGGACTCCGGCGAGGGGCGGTGGACGGTCGAGGCCGCCATCGACCAGGCGGTGCCGCTTCCGGCGATCACGGCGTCGCTGTTCGCGCGGTTCTCGTCCCGGCAGGACGACTCGCCGCAGATGAAGATGATCTCGGCGCTGCGCAACCAGTTCGGCGGGCACGCCGTCGAGTCCAAGTAACACTCCCAGCACCACCCCGTCGGAGAGGTCGGCCATGCACGTCACGCATCTGTCGCTGGCCGACTTCCGTTCGTACGCCCGGGCCGAGGTCCCGCTCGACCCGGGCGTCACCGCGTTCGTGGGCCCCAACGGACAGGGCAAGACGAACCTCGTCGAGGCGGTCGGCTATCTCGCGACCCTCGGCAGCCACCGCGTCGCCTCGGACGCGCCCCTGGTCCGGATGGGCGCCGAGCGGGCGATCATCCGCGCGCAGGTCAGGCAGGGCGAGCGGCAGCAGCTGGTCGAGCTGGAGCTGAACTCCGGCAGGTCGAACCGCGCGCGCGTCAACCGGTCGAGCCAGGTCCGCCCCCGGGACGTCCTCGGCATCCTGCGCACGGTGCTGTTCGCGCCGGAGGACCTCGCGCTCGTCAAGGGCGACCCCGGCGAGCGCCGCCGCTTCCTGGACGAGCTGGTCACGGCCCGCTCCCCGAGGATGGCCGGCGTCCGCTCCGACTACGAGCGCGTCCTGAAGCAGCGCAACACGCTCCTCAAGTCGGCGGCCCTCGCGCGCAGGCACGGCGGCCGGACCATGGACCTCTCCACCCTGGACGTCTGGGACCAGCACCTGGCCCGCGCGGGCGCCGAACTCCTCGCCCAGCGCCTCGACCTGGTCGCCACCCTCCAGCCGCTCGCGGACAAGGCCTACGAGCAGCTCGCCCCCGGCGGCGGCCCCATCGCCCTGGAGTACAAGCCGTCCGCGCCCGGCGAGGCGCACACCCGCGAGGAGCTGTACGAGCAGCTGATGGCCGCCCTCGCGGAGGCCCGCAAGCAGGAGATCGAACGGGGCGTCACCCTCGTCGGCCCCCACCGCGACGACCTCCTTCTCAAGCTCGGCCAGCTCCCCGCGAAGGGGTACGCCTCGCACGGCGAGTCCTGGTCGTACGCCCTCGCCCTGCGCCTGGCCTCCTACGACCTGCTGCGCGCCGAGGGCAACGAGCCGGTGCTCGTCCTCGACGACGTCTTCGCCGAGCTGGACGCCCGGCGCCGCGAACGCCTGGCGGAGCTGGTGGCCCCCGGCGAGCAGGTGCTGGTGACGGCCGCGGTGGACGACGACGTGCCGGGCGTGCTCGTCGGGACGCGGTTCTCGGTGTCGGACGGTCAGGTGGAGCGGGTATGAGTACGGACGAACGGGACGCACGCGAAGTTCCCGGCGAACCGGCTTCACGCCCCGGCATCTCGCAGCCCGCCGCGCAGCCCGCCCCCGCGGAACCCTCCGGTGTCGACCTCGCGCGCGTGGCGCTCAAGGCGGCGCGTGAGCAGGCGCGCGCGCGAGGGGACGCGGCGCGCCAGAAGAAGCAGGGGATGCGCGGAGCGGGCTTGCGCTCCGGCGCCCGTGCGGACGGACGCGACCCCCTGGCGCTGGGTGCCGCGATCAACCGGCTGCTGACCGAGCGCGGTTGGGAGGCGCCGGCCGCGGTGGGCGGGGTGATGGGCCGCTGGCCGGAGATCGTCGGCGAGAAGCTCGCCAGCCACTGCACCCCCCAGCGGTACGACGAGGACGAGCGGGTCCTGGTGGTGGAGTGCGAGTCGCCGGCCTGGGCCACCGAGGTGCGCCGGCTCGCCCCGGCGCTGGTCGCCCGGCTGAACGAGGACCTGGGACATGGCACGGTCCGGCTGATCAAGGTGCTCAACCCCGGCGGTCAGGTCCGGCGGTACGGCCCGTTGCGGGTCCCGGGCAGCAGCCGTTCCGGTGACCCCTATAGGTGACATACCTCACGCTGTCTTTACACGGGACATCGTCCCCGTACGCCTGAGGTGCTCGCGGCGCGGTTCGCCGTACCCGTTCGGGGCCCCCTTCCGGCGTACCCAAAACGCTTGTCGCGCAAGGCTGTAGGCGATGTATGCGGGGGTGAATCGCGACCTGACTCGCCGGTAGCCAAGGGTTGACAGCCGGAAGCGCTGAGTGCCGCTGTGAGCCTCTTGGAGCCCCCGCCCGTATATCGGGAGTCGTGAGAGGCGGGTTGAGGGCGGCACATGCGGACTCAGGTACCGGCAAACCCCCATCACTGTCGGTGCTACCGGTAGACTGGAAGCCAATCCCGCCCCCAACGTGGGGACCGCCCGGGACCCGCTGAGCAACGCTGATCAAGGCTTACCAACGCAACATGCCGCAGCCGCTCCGGCAACCTGCCGAGGAGTCTGGCTCGTGCTGTGCCAGAAAGGGCGCTTCGTGGCCGATTCCGGCAACCCCAACGAGAACATCCCGTCCACCGGCGCGGGCGCGAACGGCGAGGTCACCGCCTCGTACGACGCCAGCGCCATCACCGTCCTCGAAGGGCTGGACGCGGTCCGCAAGCGGCCCGGTATGTACATCGGCTCGACCGGTGAGCGCGGTCTGCACCACCTCGTGTACGAGGTCGTGGACAACTCCGTCGACGAGGCCCTGGCCGGTCACGCGGACACCATCGACGTCACGATCCTGCCCGACGGCGGGGTCCGGGTCGTCGACAACGGCCGCGGCATCCCGGTCGGCATCGTGCCGTCCGAGGGCAAGCCGGCCGTCGAGGTCGTGCTGACGGTGCTGCACGCGGGCGGCAAGTTCGGAGGCGGCGGCTACGCGGTCTCCGGCGGTCTGCACGGCGTCGGCGTCTCGGTCGTGAACGCCCTGTCGTCGAAGGTCGCCGTCGAGATCCGCACGGACGGCCACCGCTGGACGCAGGACTACAAGCTCGGCGCGCCGACGGCCCCGCTGGCCAAGCACGAGGCCGTCGCGGAGACGGGCACGTCGGTCACGTTCTGGGCGGACCCGGACATCTTCGAGACGACCGTCTACTCCTTCGAGACGCTCTCGCGGCGCTTCCAGGAGATGGCGTTCCTCAACAAGGGCCTGACGATCAAGCTCACCGACGAGCGCGAGTCGGCGAAGGCGACGGCCGGGGCGGACGAGGCGGGTGCGGACGAGAAGGACGAGGTCAAGACCGTCACGTACCACTACGAGGGCGGCATCGTCGACTTCGTGAAGTACCTCAACTCCCGCAAGGGCGACGTGGTCCACCCCACGGTCATCGACCTGGAGGCGGAGGACAAGGACAAGAGCCTCTCCCTCGAAGTCGCCATGCAGTGGAACAGCGGCTACAGCGAGGGCGTCTACTCCTTCGCCAACATCATCCACACGCACGAGGGCGGCACCCACGAAGAGGGCTTCCGCTCGGCGCTCACCAACCTGATCAACAAGTACGCGCGCGACAAGAAGCTGCTGCGCGAGAAGGACGACAACCTCACGGGCGACGACATCCGCGAGGGTCTGACGGCGATCATCTCGGTGAAGCTGAGCGAGCCGCAGTTCGAGGGCCAGACCAAGACCAAGCTGGGCAACACGGAGGCCAAGACCTTCGTGCAGAAGGCGGTCTACGAGCACCTCAACGACTGGCTGGACCGCAACCCGGTGGAGGCCGCGGACATCGTCCGCAAGGGCATTCAGGCGGCCACCGCGCGCGTCGCCGCCCGCAAGGCGCGCGACCTGACGCGCCGCAAGGGCCTGCTGGAGTCGGCGTCGCTGCCGGGCAAGCTCTCCGACTGCCAGTCGAACGACCCCACCAAGTGCGAGATCTTCATCGTCGAGGGTGACTCCGCCGGCGGCTCCGCGAAGTCGGGCCGCGACCCGCAGTACCAGGCGATCCTCCCGATCCGCGGCAAGATCCTGAACGTCGAGAAGGCGAGGATCGACAAGATCCTCCAGAACCAGGAGATCCAGGCGCTGATCTCCGCGTTCGGCACCGGCGTGCACGAGGACTTCGACATCGCGAAGCTCCGCTATCACAAGATCATCCTGATGGCGGACGCCGACGTCGACGGCCAGCACATCAACACCCTGCTGCTGACCTTCCTGTTCCGCTTCATGCGGCCCCTGGTCGAGGCCGGGCACGTCTTCCTGTCCCGCCCCCCGCTGTACAAGATCAAGTGGGGCCGCGAGGACATCGAGTACGCCTACTCCGACCGCGAGCGCGACGCCCTCCTGGAGATGGGCCGCCAGCGCGGCAAGCGCGTGCGCGAGGACTCCATCCAGCGCTTCAAGGGTCTCGGCGAGATGAACGCCGAGGAGCTGCGCGTCACGACCATGGACCAGGACCTGCGCGTCCTCGGCCAGGTCACCCTCGACGACGCCGCCCAGGCCGACGACCTGTTCTCGGTCCTCATGGGCGAGGACGTCGAGGCCCGCCGCGCGTTCATCCAGCGCAACGCCAAGGACGTCCGCTTCCTCGACATCTGAGTCGGTCTCAGCTGACCGCGACAGAAGGGATCTTCACCAGCAATGACCGACGAGAACACCCCTCAGACGCCTGAGGACGGTACCGTCCGCATCGAGCCCGTCGGGCTCGAGACGGAGATGCAGCGCTCCTACCTGGACTACGCGATGTCCGTCATCGTGTCCCGCGCGCTGCCCGACGTCCGTGACGGCCTCAAGCCCGTCCACCGCCGTGTCCTGTACGCCATGTACGACGGCGGCTACCGGCCCGAGAAGGGCTTCTACAAGTGCGCCCGCGTCGTCGGCGACGTCATGGGCAACTACCACCCGCACGGCGACTCCTCGATCTACGACGCGCTGGTGCGCCTCGCGCAGCCGTGGTCGATGCGGATGCCGCTCGTGGACTCCAACGGCAACTTCGGTTCCCCGGGCAACGACCCGGCCGCCGCCATGCGGTACACCGAGTGCAAGATGATGCCGCTGTCCATGGAGATGGTCCGCGACATCGACGAGGAGACCGTCGACTTCACGGACAACTACGACGGCCGCTCCCAGGAGCCGACCGTCCTGCCGGCCCGCTTCCCGAACCTGCTGATCAACGGCTCGGCGGGCATCGCGGTCGGCATGGCCACCAACATCCCCTCGCACAACCTGCGCGAGGTCGCGGCCGGCGCCCAGTGGTGCCTGGAGCACCCGGAAGCCTCGCACGAGGAGCTGCTGGACGCGCTGATCGAGCGCATCAAGGGCCCCGACTTCCCCACCGGCGCCCTGGTGGTCGGCCGCAAGGGCATCGAGGAGGCGTACCGCACCGGGCGCGGCTCCATCACGATGCGCGCGGTCGTCGAGGTCGAGGAGATCCAGAACCGCCAGTGCCTGGTCGTCACCGAGCTGCCCTACCAGGTCAACCCGGACAACCTCGCGCAGAAGATCGCCGACCTCGTCAAGGACGGCAGGATCGGCGGCATCGCGGACGTCCGTGACGAGTCGTCGTCGCGCACCGGCCGGCGCCTCGTCATCGTCCTCAAGCGGGACGCGGTCGCCAAGGTCGTCCTCAACAACCTCTACAAGCACACCGACCTCCAGACGAACTTCGGCGCCAACATGCTGGCGCTCGTCGACGGCGTGCCGCGCACCCTCTCGCTGGACGCGTTCATCCGGCACTGGGTGACCCACCAGATCGAGGTCATCGTCCGCCGGACGAACTTCCGGCTGCGCAAGGCCGAGGAGCGGGCGCACATCCTGCGCGGTCTGCTCAAGGCGCTCGACGCGATCGACGAGGTCATCGCGCTGATCCGGCGCAGCGAGACCGTCGACATCGCGCGCACGGGCCTGATGGACCTGCTCACGATCGACGAGATCCAGGCCAACGCGATCCTGGAGATGCAGCTGCGCCGCCTCGCGGCCCTGGAGCGGCAGAAGATCATCCAGGAGCACGACGAGCTCCAGGTGAAGATCACCGAGTACAACGAGATCCTCGCCTCGCCGACCCGCCAGCGCGGCATCGTCAGCGAGGAGCTGGCCGCGATCGTCGAGAAGTACGGCGACGACCGCAAGACCATGCTGGTGCCCTACGACGGTGACATGTCCATCGAGGACCTGATCGCCGAGGAGGACATCGTCGTCACCGTCTCCCGCAGCGGCTACGTCAAGCGGACCAAGACGGACGACTACCGGGCGCAGAAGCGCGGCGGCAAGGGCGTACGGGGCACGAAGCTCAAGGAAGACGACATCGTCGACCACTTCTTCGTCTCCACCACCCACCACTGGCTGCTGTTCTTCACGAACAAGGGCCGCGTGTACCGCGCCAAGGCGTACGAGCTCCCGGACGCCGGGCGGGACGCGCGCGGGCAGCACGTCGCGAACCTTCTCGCCTTCCAGCCGGACGAGGCGATCGCCGAGATCCTCGCCATCCGCGACTACGAGGCCGCGCCGCACCTGGTGCTCGCCACGAAGGCGGGTCTGGTGAAGAAGACGCCTCTGAAGGATTACGATTCGCCGCGCTCCGGCGGGGTCATCGCGATCAACCTGCGCGAGCGGGAGGACGGTTCGGACGACGAACTGATCGGCGCTGAGCTGGTCTCCTCGGACGACGATCTGCTCCTGATCAGCAAGAAGGCGCAGTCGATCCGGTTCACCGCCACCGACGACACCCTGCGTCCCATGGGCCGCGCGACCTCGGGTGTGAAGGGCATGAGCTTCCGCGAGGGCGACGAGCTGCTCTCGATGAATGTCGTGCGACCCGGTACGTTCGTGTTCACCGCGACAGACGGTGGGTACGCGAAGCGAACCAATGTCGACGAATATCGCGTCCAAGGGCGTGGGGGCCTCGGAATCAAGGCCGCCAAGATCGTCGAGGACCGGGGTTCGCTCGTCGGTGCGCTGGTGGTCGAGGAGACCGACGAGATCCTCGCCATCACGCTCGGCGGCGGTGTGATTCGTACGCGAGTCAACGAGGTCAGGGAGACGGGCCGTGACACCATGGGCGTCCAACTGATCAACCTGGGCAAGCGCGATGCCGTCGTCGGCATCGCCCGTAACGCCGAGGCGGGGCGCGAGGCGGAGGAGGTCGAGGGCGACCTCGACGCCGAGCCCACCGCAGCGGCCGGCACGGACGAGGGCGACGGGCCCTCGGCCGAGTAGCACCGAGGAGAGAGTCATCGTGAGCGGAGCCACGGGCGCCGGTACGTCCACCGGACCTGCCGGTACATCCGGTACTTCCGGGTCTTCCGGGTCTTCCAGGCCAGAGAAGGACGGCGGCGGTCGTGGCTCCGCCGCCGACTCCCCCGTCGCGGGGGGTGCGGCGGGGGGCAGTGACCCGCGTGACTCGCACACGACGCAGCTGAAGGCGATCAAGCCGGACACCGAGGCGCCGGGCGCCGGGGAATCCGGAACGTCCGCAGCCGGGGGCGGCGCCTCCGCCAAGGGGGGTCGCGGCAAGGGCGCTCAGCGCGGTTCTGGCGGCTCCGCGGGCAACGGGCGGGGTACGCAAGGGTGTCTCTTACACATCT
>NZ_LIRL01000500.1:2758-3059 GCF_001419795.1 Streptomyces niveiscabiei | reverse complement strand
CGGCGCGGCGCTGCGTTCCGGGGAGCCGGGCGCTCCAGCGCGTGAAGTTCACGAATCCTTGCCTCGTGTCGTGGTGGTGGGCCGGCTCCGGGGCGGCCGTGCGGCGGGGACACGCCGTGTGCTGCCTTGGTCGGGGGTGCTGAGGTCGGTCGGGGGGCGGTTGGTGGGTCGTCGGGATGCAGTGTGGCAGTGCGGGCGTCGGGCCCGGTATTCGTTCGACGCCGGGGCGTTCGGCGGAGTTCCTGGATCGGGTGAGGACTACTCCTTCGGGTTGTCCTCGCCGCCCGGGGAACCGGGATTC
>NZ_LIRL01000500.1:0-2748 GCF_001419795.1 Streptomyces niveiscabiei | reverse complement strand
CCCGGGCGGGCCGGTCCTTTCATCGGAAGACTTTCCACCGGCGGCCAGTTCGAACTCCGCGCGGGGATGTTCGAGGGAACCCAGCGAGACGATCTCCCGTTTGAAGAGCCCGGAGAGCGTCCATTCGGCGAGCACGCGCGCCTTGCGGTTGAAGGTGGGGACGCGGCTGAGGTGGTAGGCGCGGTGCATGAACCACGCGGGGTACCCCTTGAGCTTGCGGCCGTACACCTGCGCGACGCCCTTGTGGAAGCCGAGGGAGGCGACCGAGCCGGCGTACGCGTGCGCGTACTGCTGNNGAGGACCTTGGCCTGGCGCAGGGCGTGCTGGGCGTTGGGGGCGGTGTGGGTGCCGGGTTCGGCGGTGGTGTCGGGGACGGCGGCGGCGTCTCCGGCGGCCCAGGCCTGCGCGGTGCCCTCGATCGCCAGTTCCGGGGTGCACCTGAGGCGTCCGCGGTCGGTGAGGGGGAGGTCGGTCGCGGCGAGCAGGGGGTGCGGTTTGACGCCGGCGGTCCAGACGATCGTCCGCGTGGGTAAGCGTGAGCCGTCGCTGAGGACGGCGGTGCGCCGGAGGCACGACTCCAGGCGGGTGTTGAGGCGGAGGTCGATGTTGCGGCGGCGCAGTTCGCTGATCGTGTAGCGGCCGAGGTCGGGGCCGACCTCGGGGAGGATGCGGTCGGAGGCCTCGACGAGGAGCCACTTCATGTCGTCCGGGGTGACGTTGTGGTAGTAGCGGGAGGCGTAGCGGGCCATGTCCTCCAGTTCGCCGAGGGCCTCGACGCCCGCGTAGCCGCCGCCGACGAAGACGAAGGTCAGGGCCGCGTCGCGGACGGCCGGGTCGCGGGTGGAGGAGGCGATGTCCATCTGCTCGAGGACGTGGTTGCGCAGGCCGATGGCCTCCTCGACGGTCTTGAAGCCGATGGCGTGCTCGGCGAGTCCGGGGATCGGGAGGGTGCGGGAGACGGAGCCGGGCGCGAGGACCAGTTCGTCGTACGGCAGCTGCCGGGGGCCTGTGCCCTCGTCCGCCGTGGCGAGGGTCGTCAGGGTGGCGGTGCGCGCCGCGTGGTCGATCGCCGTGACCTCGCCGACGACGATCCGGCAGTGCGGCAGGACGCGGCGCAGCGGGACGACGACGTGGCGCGGGGAGATGGAGCCGGCCGCGGCCTCCGGGAGGAACGGCTGGTACGTCATGTACGGGTCGGGGGTGACGACCGTGATCTCGGTTTCCCCGCGCTTCAGTTCATGCCTCAACTTCCGCTGGAGTCGCAGTGCCGTGTACATCCCGACGTAGCCGCCGCCGACAACGAGAATGCGCGCACGTTCCTTCACCACCCCATGACGCACCCGGCACCGGAGTTTGTCCACAGTCCCGGCGCGCAGCGGGGCGGGCGCCCCGGTGTGGCCGGGGTCTGCCGGGCCGCCCGCACGTGCGCCAGGCGCGCAGGTCAGGCCAGGTGCGCCGGGGCGTGCGGGGGTGTGCGACGGGGATACACACCCCGTGTACTCCGATCGGGCGGTCCCCCGTGCGGAACGTGCCCCTTCTGAATTGACCGTCCCTCAACTATGTTCGTGTGACGACGGGGTGTAGGGCTTCCGTCCGCCGTGTGTCCGTCGGCCGGACCGCCCGACGGGGGAAGTGTGCCGCCGGACCCGCGACACGCGGGGGCGGGCGCGCTGCTCCCGGTTCCACACGCTCCGGCATTCAATGGCGGAGAAAGTCTCCGGGGGGAGACGACATTTACCGGGGGATCATTGATGCACATTCAGGACTCGCAATGGTCTACGGCGTCCGCTCTCGCGGGCGGCGCCATCATGAGCGCGACGGGGAACGGCCGCGGGGACGCCTCGCGGACGACGCCGTTGCGCGTGGACGCACAGCGCAATCTCGAGCACGTCCTGCGGGCTGCCCGCGAGGTGTTCGGGGAGCTGGGTTACGGGGCTCCCATGGAGGACGTCGCCCGGCGGGCCCGCGTGGGGGTGGGTACCGTCTACCGGCGCTTCCCCAGCAAGGACGTCCTGGTCCGGCGGATAGCCGAGGAGGAGACCGCCCGGCTGACCGAGCAGGCGCGGACGGCTCTCGGGCAGGAGGACGAGCCCTGGTCGGCGCTGTCCCGGTTCCTGCGGACGTCGGTGGCGTCCGGGGCCGGGCGGCTGCTGCCGCCGCAGGTGCTGCGGGTGGGGGTGGCCGAGGAGGAGGCACGTGTGCCTCAGCAGCGGTCGCAGCCGGGCGGGGGTGAGCTGCGGCTCGTTCCCGAGGCGGAGGTTCTGTCGCCGCTGGACGATCCGGGCGTGGCCGCGCTGCTCGACGTGGTCGGGCAGCTGGTCGACCGGGCCCGGGCGGCCGGGGAGCTGCGGGCGGACGTGTCCGTGTCCGATGTGCTGCTCGTGATCGCGACGGCGGCGCCGTCCCTGCCGGACGCGGTGCAGCAGGCGGCGGCTTCGGCCCGGTTGCTGGACATCCTGCTGGAAGGGCTGCGGTCGCGGTAGTAGCCGTGGACCGACGCGGGCCCGCACCCCTGGGGCTTCTCCGGGGGCGCGGGTCCGTTTCCGTGCGGGGTGTGACTCGAAAAGGTGACGGCTCCATTTTCGAACGCATGAACCATTTTCGGGACCCGCGGTAACTACCTTGTTTCTTGCGGTAGTTGAGCATTCCCAGGCCGGCCGGGTTCTAGTACAAGGGAACGGCAAGGGGGCACTTACGGGTGGAAGGGGGCGGTCGTGGGGGGCGTCGTGCGAAATGTGTGTGGCACTC
>NZ_LIRL01000050.1 GCF_001419795.1 Streptomyces niveiscabiei | reverse complement strand
CCGCAGGACCCCCAGCACCACCCCGTCGCTCTCGTCCACCAGCACGTCCACCCGCCGCTCCACCCCGTCGAGGACGGCCCGCGCCGCGGCGACGGTGTCGGTCGGTACCCCGAGCGCCCGCGCGACGGCCACCGCACCCCCCACCGGTACGACGGACAGTACGCACGCGTCCAGCTCCCGGCGCCGGTGCAGCAGGGACACCGCACGCACGAGAGCCAGGTCGTCCCCTACCACCACAGGTCTACGGGACCCCCTGCGCACCAGCGCGCGGGCGAATTCCTCATGATCGTCGGGAAGGCAGACCTTCGTCGCCGCCCCGGCGCTCAGGACATCTTTCACGATGCGCACGGATTCGCCGTCGGTCTTCCGGGCCACCGGGTCGATGACCACCAGCAGTTGATCGGACGCCGCGAAATCGGAAGTCGCGAAAGTCGCCACCTCGGTCCTGCCTCGCTTCCTCGGGTAGCATCTTTGTGCAAGAGCCCCTTGCGCTATTGCGCCAGGGGCTTCGTCTATTCCGGGGCATCCGGGTCCGACGGGTACGGCCGTACGACGGCTGCCGGCGGCCGCAGTGCGGTCGTCGGGGTACGAGGCACAAGGCCGTGCCGCGTACGCCCCTGACCTTGGGTCTGCCCCGCCCGGAAGGGGTGTACGCGCGTGCCCGCACTTGTGCTGCTCGGTGCTCAGTGGGGTGACGAAGGCAAGGGAAAGGCGACGGACCTGCTCGGCGGCTCCGTCGACTACGTGGTCCGTTACCAGGGTGGTAACAACGCCGGCCACACGGTGGTCGTGGGCGATCAGAAGTACGCCCTGCACCTCCTCCCTTCCGGAATCCTCTCCCCCGGCTGTACGCCGGTCATCGGCAACGGCGTCGTCGTCGACCCGTCGGTCCTGCTCTCCGAGCTGAGCGGTCTGAACGAGCGCGGCGTCGACACGTCCAAGCTCCTGATCAGCGGCAACGCTCACATCATCACGCCGTACAACGTCACCGTCGACAAGGTGACGGAACGCTTCCTCGGCAAGCGGAAGATCGGTACGACCGGTCGCGGCATCGGCCCGACGTACGCGGACAAGATCAACCGCGTGGGGATCCGGGTGCAGGACCTGTACGACGAGTCGATCCTGACGCAGAAGGTCGAGGCGGCGCTCGACGTCAAGAACCAGATCCTCACCAAGTTGTACAACCGGAGAGCTATCTCGGTAGCTCAGGTGGTTGAGGAACTTCTGGCGTACGCCGACAAGCTGGCGCCGTACGTCGCCGACACGGTCCTGGTGCTGAACCAGGCCCTGGAGGACGACAAGGTGGTCCTCTTCGAGGGCGGCCAGGGCACGCTGCTGGACATCGACCACGGCACGTACCCCTTCGTCACCTCGTCCAACCCGACCGCGGGCGGCGCCTGCACCGGTGCGGGTGTGGGGCCGACGAAGATCAGCCGGGTCATCGGCATCCTCAAGGCTTACACCACCCGGGTGGGTGCCGGTCCGTTCCCGACCGAGCTGTTCGACGCGGACGGCGAGGCACTGCGCCGCATCGGCGGCGAGCGGGGCGTGACCACCGGCCGCGACCGGCGCTGCGGCTGGTTCGACGCGGTGATCGCGCGGTACGCGACGCGCGTCAACGGCCTCACCGACTTCTTCCTCACCAAGCTCGACGTCCTCACCGGCTGGGAGCAGATCCCGGTCTGCGTCGCGTACGAGATCGACGGCAAGCGCGTCGAGGAACTCCCCTACTCCCAGTCGGACTTCCACCACGCGAAGCCCATCTACGAGACCCTGCCCGGCTGGTCGGAGGACATCACGAAGGCCAAGACCTTCGCCGACCTCCCGAAGAACGCGCAGGCGTACGTGAAGGCGCTGGAGGACATGTCCGGCGCCCCGATCTCCGCGATCGGCGTGGGCCCGGGCCGGGACGAGACGATCGAGATCAACTCCTTCATCTGACACGACAGTTCGACACGAGGCCGGCTCTCCCCCACGGAGGGCCGGCCTCGGCGTACGCTCCGGCGCCGGAAAACGCCGGTGCGCGCCGCGCCGAACTCCTCGTACGCAGCACGCCGTTCGGTGCCGGAAGCGTTTTCTGCGGGGTGCGGTATGAGTCAGTATTTCGAGATCGACGGCGAGAGCCTGTGGAATCCGTCGAACGGGGCCTCGCGGCTGTTCCTCGCCCATGTACGGCTGTACGAGAGCAAGTTGGGGATTCCCTCGGGGTTCGGGGAGATGACCGACGACGAGTGCGCGATCGACGTGACACTGTTCGGCGCGTTCGTCCGCGCGCTGCTCGATCGGCACGCACGCACCTCGCACTCCATCATCGACGCGCTGTCCGAGGGGTTCGTCGCCACGGTCGTCGCGCTCGCCGGGCGGGCGGGCGTCGACGTGACCGTGCCGGAGCCGTCCCACGGCCTCAACGGCCGTACGGACGTGCAGGTTCCGCTGCTCGACGACCGGGCGCGTGCCCAACGGCTCCTGGAACGGGCCGAGTTCCTGCGGTGGCGGATGTCTGCCTAAAGGTCTGGTTGACGCATATTTAACGTCGCACGGCTCTTGCCCGACTCATTCGGACTACAGCATTCTCCTCCGAGAGCCGATACAGCGGACACAGCTACCGGCAGGGAGAGGGGCACCCCATGGCAGTGGACGAGGGAGTCGCACCGGCGACGGGGACGGGCGGGTCGGAGCCGGTGCACCGGCTGAAACCCAATGCTGTGGGGTTGTTGGGCGTGGTGTTCATGGCCGTCGCGACGGCCGCGCCGATCACCGCGATGACGGGGAACGTGCCGTTCATCGTGTCGTCAGGCAACGGCGTCGGCGCCCCCGCGAGCTACCTCGTCGCAATGGTCGTACTGGGAATCTTTTCCGTCGGGTTCACGGCGATGGCGCGGCACATCACGTCGACGGGCGCGTTCTACGGGTTCATCTCGTACGGCCTCGGCCGGACCGTCGGCCTCGCCTCGGGCCTCCTCGCGACGTTCGCGTACGTCGTGTTCGAGCCGGCGCTGATCGGCATCTTCTCCTCGTTCGCGACGTCGACTCTCAAGGATCAGACGGGAGTTCACGTCCCGTGGTGGGCGTTCGCGGTGCTGATGCTGGCGGTCAACGCGATGGGGACCTGGTTCGGGGTGTCCGTCGCGGAGAAGCTGCTCGTCGTGCTGCTGGCGACCGAGGTGACCGTCCTCGCCGCGATGGCCGTCTCCGTCCTGCTGCACGGCGGCGGCCCCGACGGCCTCTCGCTCGACCCCGTGAACCCCGTGAACGCCTTCCAGGGCACCTCGGCCGGGCTCGGCCTCTTCTTCGCGTTCTGGTCGTGGGTCGGCTTCGAGTCGACGGCGATGTACGGGGAGGAGTCCCGCGACCCGAAACGGATCATCCCGAAGGCAACGATGGTGAGCGTGCTGGGAGTTGGCGTCTTCTACGTCTTCGTCTCGTGGATGGCGATCAGCGGCGTCGGCGAGGGCGACGCGGTGAGGATCGCGACCGCCGATCCGCTCGCCCTGTTCTTCGACCCCACCGAGCGGTACGTCGGCCACTGGGCCGTCGTCGTCATGCAGTGGCTGATGATCACCGGCTCGCTGGCCTGCGGTATGGCCTTCCACAACTGCGCGGCGCGCTACGTGTACGCCCTCAGCCGCGAGGGTGTAGTTCCCTACCTCCAGAGGACTACGGGCCGTACCCACCCCCGGCACGGCTCCCCGCACATCGCCGGCCTCGTCCAGACCGCCGTCTCCGCCGCCCTCATCGGCGCGTTCTGGCTGGCCGGGAAGGACCCGTACACCGGTACGTACGTGCTGCTCGCCATCCTCGGCACGATGGCGATCCTCGTCGTCCAGGCGGTCTGCTCGTTCGCCGTCCTCGTCTACTTCCGCTCCCACCACCCCGAGAGCCGGCACTGGTTCCGGACGTTCACCGCGCCGGTCGTCGGGGGCGTGGCGATGCTCGCGGTCGTCGTACTCCTGGTGTCCAACATGGGGGTGGCGGCGGGGCCGGAGTCGGACTCGCTGCTGCTGAGGGCGACGCCGTGGCTGGTGGCGTGCGTCGCGCTCGGGGGCATCGGTTACGCGCAGTTCCTGAAGCGGCGCTCGCCCGAGCGGTACGCGCTGCTGGGCCGGACGGTGTTGGAGGAGACGAAGGAACGCTGACCGCCAGTAACCGGTCTCAGTAACCCGCCGCCACCTCCGAGGCGTTGCCGAACCTCTCGTCCCGGTGGATCCGCCACCGCTCCATCATGTCCGCGATCTCCCCGTCGACGAACTCGAAGAACGCCAGCGTCTCGGCCAGCCGGCGCCCCGCCGGGGTGGTCTCGCCGAGGCTGTCCACCCCCTCCCGCAGCGACACCTCCCACCTGCGGATGACGGACTCGCGGTTGGTGAGCGCCTCGTACCACTGGTTGCTGTGCACCCGGTACCGCTCCCGCCGCGAGCCGGGCTCCCGCTCGCGCGTGACCATGTGCTGCTGCGCGAGGTAGCGCACCCCGCCGGACACCGCCGCCGGGCTGACCTGGAGCTGCTCGCCGAGTTCGGCGGCGGTGAGGACGCCCGAGTCGGAGGAGAGGAGCGCGGCGAAGATCCGGGCCGGCATGCGCTGCATCCCGGCTTCGAGGAGCTGGGCCGCGAAGGACTCGACGAACCTGGAGACGGCGGCGGGGTCGCGCTCACCTGCTGCTTCATCCATGTTCCCACCCTATCGGGGCTTCCGAGGTTTCCGTGGTTTCCGAGATTTCGCTAACTTCACAAATTTCTGAAAGAAGCGTACATTCTGAAGCATGACGACGGCAATCACCGCCACCGCGCCCGGCCCCGCCATCGAGGTCTCCGCCCTGCACAAGTCCTTCGGCCGCACCCACGCCCTGGACGGCCTCCACCTCAGGGTGGAGACCGGCGAGGTGCACGGCTTCCTGGGCCCGAACGGCGCCGGCAAGTCCACCGCCATCCGCGTCCTGCTCGGCCTGCTGCGCGCCGACTCCGGCACCGCCCGCATCCTCGGCCACGACCCGTGGCAGGACGCGGTGGAGGTCCACCGCCGTATCGCGTACGTCCCCGGCGACGTCACCCTGTGGCGCAACCTCTCCGGCGGCGAGGTCATCGACCTGTACGGGCGGCTGCGCGGCGGACGCCTCGACCCGCGCCGCCGCGCCGACCTGATCGACCGCTTCGAACTCGACCCGACGAAGAAGGGCCGCACCTACTCCAAGGGCAACCGGCAGAAGGTCGCCCTGGTCGCCGCGTTCGCCTCGGACGTGGACCTGCTCATCCTCGACGAACCGACCTCAGGGCTCGACCCCCTGATGGAGGAGGTGTTCCGCGACTGCGTGCGCGAGGAGCGCGGACGCGGCCGGACGGTGCTGCTCTCCTCCCACATCCTCAGCGAGGTCGAGGAGTTGTGCGACCGCGTGAGCATCATCCGGCAGGGCCGGACCGTAGAGAGCGGTTCCCTCGCCGAACTGCGCCACCTCACCCGCACCAGCATCAGGGCCGAACTAGCCGCCCCGCCCGGCGCGTTGGCGGCCCTGCCCGGCGTCCACGACCTCGACGTCCAGGGCGCCCGGGTCCGCCTCCAGGTGGAGACCGGCGAACTCGACGCCGTACTCAGGTTGTTGAACGAGTCCGGCGTGCGCTCGCTGACCTCGACCCCGCCCACGCTGGAGGAGCTGTTCCTGCGCCACTACCAGCGGCAGGAGGCGGGCGTCCGATGACAACTCTCGCCGGAACCAGGACACTTCTGCGGTTCGCGCTCCGCCGCGACCGGCTGCTGATCCCGCTCTGGGTGGCCGTCAACGCCCTGGTCGTCCTGTCGATGCCGAACACGCTGAAGAACCTGTACGCCACGCAGGCCGAACGTGACCATCTGCGGGTCCAGTTGGAGACGAACTCCTCCTTCCGGTCGCTGATCGGCCCGCTCTTCGGCGACTCCCTCGGCGCCCTCACCGCCTGGCGCGTCGGCGTCTTCGCGGGCGCCCTCGCGGCGACCGCCGCTCTCCTGGTCGTCGTCCGTCACACCCGCGAGGAGGAGGAGACCGGCAGGCAGGAGCTCGTCTCTGCCGGGGCGGTGGGCCGGCGGGCCTCGCTCACGGCGGCTCTGCTGGCGTCGGCCGTCGCGAGCGGCGGGCTCGGACTGCTCGTGACGGCCGGCCTCGCCGGGCAGGGCGCATCGGGCGCGCTGGCGTTCGGGCTCGGTCTCGCGGGCGTCGGGATGGTGTTCGCGACGCTCACCGCCGTCGTCGCCCAACTGACGGAAAGCGCCCGTCTGGCACGGGGGTTGGCCGCTGCCGCGATCGGTCTCGCGTACGTGCTGCGGGCGGCCGGGGATTCGGCCACTACTGACGGTTCGTCACTTCTGACCTGGGTCTCGCTGTTGGGCTGGCTGGAGAATCTGCGGCCGTTCGCCGGTGAACGCTGGTGGGTGCTGGGGCTGTTCGCGGTGGCCGCGACCCTCCAGGGTGTGCTCGCCTACGTCCTGGCGGGGCGGCGCGACGTGGGCATGAGCTTCCTGCCGACGCGCCCCGGGCCCGCCGTCGGCGGCCTCGGCACCGCCCTGGCCCTGGCCTGGCGGCTGCATCGCGGGAGCCTCTTCGGCTGGGGGCTCGGGTTCTTCCTCACCGGTGTGGTGTTCGGCGGTCTCACCGACGGGGTCGCCGATCTCGTAGGGGACAACGAGCGGACGCGGGAGATCTTCGAGCGGATGGGCGGGCAGTCCGGCCTCACCGACGCCTTCCTCGCGTCGATGACCGGACTCGTGGGGCTCGTCGCCGCGCTGTACGTCGTCGCCTCGGTGCTGCGGCTGCACGGTGAAGAGACGTCCGGGCGGGCCGAGTCGGTGCTCGCGAACGCCGTGGGCCGGGTGCGGTGGGCCGCCGGTCATCTGCTGATCGCCTTCGGCGGGTCCGCCGTCCTCATGCTGCTCGCGGGGCTGGGATTCGGCGCCGGGTACGGGCAGCGGCTCGGGCCGATCCTGGGGGCGTGCCTGGTGCAGCTCGCCGGTGTGTGGGTGATCGGCGGGCTCGCGGTGCTGCTGGTCGGGGCAACTCCCCGGCTGGCGATGGCGAGTTGGGGTGTAGCCGGGGTCGCACTGCTCATCGGGTGGGTGGGGCCGGCCCTCGACGTTCCCCAACTGATGCTGGATCTCTCCCCGTTCGGGCACCTGCCCAAGTTGCCCGGCGGTGCGATGAGTTGGGGGCCGGTAGGCGTACTGCTGGCGCTGGCCGGGGTGTTGACGGCCGGAGGGCTCGCGGGGCTGCGCCGCCGTGATCTGGTGACCTGACCGGTCCGCTCTTCTGCCGGGAACTCGGGGCGAGTTGGGCGCGTCCTGGTTTCCATGAAGGGCAACGGGCGGGACGCGGCGGGGTGTCTGCTGGCGGTCGGTGGAGCGGGGTCCGGGCTCGCGCTGTGGTCGGTCGGCGCCCGTGGCCGGTTCCACCGGTTCGAGGCGATGTCCGACTGGAGCGTCGTGTACGCCGAACTCCCGCTGGCCGTCCTGGGTGGGACGGCCTCCGGACTCCTGTTGTGGGCAACGCTGTTGAGGCGAAGGAAGCGCTAGACCTCGACGTCCAGCCCCTCCCGCTAGACCTCGACGTCCAACCCCTCCAGCCCCCTGATGACGAAGTTGGGTTTGCGGCGGGGCTCGCGCACCCGGCTCAGTGCCGGCGCCTTCTCCAGCAGGGCCGTCAGGGACGCCACCAGCTCGATGCGGGCCAGGGGGGCGCCGATGCAGTAGTGGATGCCGGCGCTGAAGGAGATGTGCGGGTTGTCCGTACGGCGCAGGTCGAGGCGCTCGGGGTGGTCGAACACGGCCGGGTCGTGGTTCGCGGAACCGAAGAGGAGCGCGACCTCGGCGCCTCGCGGGACGGTGACACCGTCGATCTCGATGTCGTCCAGCACCCAGCGCTCGAAGAGCTGGAGCGGGGTGTCGTAGCGCATCAACTCCTCGACCGCGCCCGGGATCAGGGAGTGATCCGCTCTCAACTCGGCCAGCTGGCCGGGGTTGTCGAAGAGGGCGTTCCAGCCGTTCACCGTGGCGTTGACGGTCGCCTCGTGGCCGGCGTTGAGGAGCAGGACGGCGGTGGAGATCATCTCCTGCTCGGTGAGGCGGTCGCCCTCGTCGTGGGCGGCGATGAGGCCCGACATCAGGTCGTCGCCGGGCGAGTTGCGCCGCTCGGCGATCAACTCCCGCAGGTAGTCGGAGAATTCGACGGAGGCGCGGACGGCCTCCGCGGCCGTCTCCTCGGACGGGTTCAGCTCGTACATCCCGCAGATGGCCGCCGACCAGGGGCGCAGCGGCGCGCGGTCGCCCTCGGGAATGCCCAGCATCTCGGCGATGACGGCGACGGGGAGCGGTTCGGCGACGTCGGCGAGGAGGTCTCCGCCACCGCGCTCGACGAGCTGGTCGACCAACTCCCCCGCCAGCTTGGTGACATACGGCTTGAGCTGCTCAACCGTGCGCGGGGTGAAGGCTTTTGAGACGAGCCGGCGGATGCGGGTGTGGTCCGGCGGTTCGAGGTCCAGCATGCCGTGGTCGTTGAGCGTGTGGAACGGCTCGTGCTCGGCGGGCGGCGAGGTCCGGCCGAAGTCCTCGTGCTCGTACCGGTGCAGGTAGGTGCGTCCGAGCCGCCGGTCCCGCAGCAGCGCCGAGACGTCCGCGTGGTGCGGTACGAGCCACTGGTCGGTGCGCTCGTAGTGGATCACGCGCCCCCGCTCACGCAGGTCGGCGTACGCGGGATACGGGTCGGCGAGGAACGCCGGGTCCCAGGGGTCGAAGGCTGCCATGCCCGGACGCTAGCCCGGAAAACGGGCTCTGACCAGGGGCTCTTCCGTACGCGGTCATCACTTTCCGCGACGGTTCCCGGCGGGGATCATGTCCCGTATGACCGAACCCACCCGACGCGGCCTGCTGACCGCGTTCGCCGCGACCGCCGCCGCCGTCCCGCTCGTCGGTTCAACCACCGTCCCCGCAAAGGCTGTTGGTACGTCCGGGGCGGTGCCCCTCGGACTGGCCTCGCCGCGTTCCTCGGTGAGCTTCGCCGCGCTCGACGCCTCCTACTTCACGCCGGTGACCTTCGGGGCCGCGCTCACCGCGACCGCGCTGCCCGGGACGCCGGAGCGGACCGAGGTGTCGGCGGGCGGGAGACGGGTGGCCGTGCTGACACGGGGTGCGCGGACCGTCGTCCTGAAGGGGCCGCCGAGGACGTTCCTGGAGAACAAGAGAGCTTTCGTCGACGACTTCCAGCGGACGCTGCCGGATCTCTCGCTCCCGGAGGGGAGCAGGTCGTACTGGGGTACGTCCCCCGGAGGGGGGAACTGGTCGACGACCGGGCCCGTGGACACGGACTTCTCGGTGACGCCGGGCACAGGACTCGTAGCTCTCACGACGGAGAACGTCAGCCGGCACGCCAGTCTCCGGGACGGGGAGGTGGCCGACGTGGACGTGCGGTCCACCGTCCGCCTCGACAAGGTGCCCGCCGGGCAGGCGTGTTCGTACGCGCTGTCCTTCGGCTACCAGGACGCGCGCAACCACTACCGGGCCCGGCTCTCCTTCCTCAGCACGGGAGTTGTCCAGCTGCGGGTCGAGAAGGAGGTCGCGGACGTGGTCACCCCGCTGGCTCCCGCCGCCGATCTCGCGACGGGGGTCTCCGCGCACACGGACTGGACGGTCCGGGTACGTCGCGAGAGTGACCGCATCCGGGTGAAGGCGTGGCGTACCGCGTCGGCGGAGCCGTCCGGCTGGGCGGTGGACGTGGCGGACACGACGTTCGCGAAGGGGCGCGTGGGGCTGCGGGCGCTGGCGAACACTGGCTGCACGAACCTTCCGGTGACCGTCCAGGTCAGCCGCTTCCAGGTGGACGCGGCGAACTGGGCGTCCCCTCCGAGCGTCACGCATGACGAGTGGGTGCGGCTGCTCCCCTCGCCGTACGACGGCGACTGGACTCCCGAACTTGAGCGCACAGTGCGGGAGTTGAGCGGCTCCCTGGCGCCGGACGCCCTCGCGTACGCGGCGATGTTCCTCGGCGGGGCACCGGCGGTGACAGCCGGGTCGGGCCAGGCGGCGGGGCGGCAGGTGCTGGGG
>NZ_LIRL01000005.1 GCF_001419795.1 Streptomyces niveiscabiei | reverse complement strand
GTCCCCGTCCCGCACCCCCAGAGCGACCAGCATCAGGGCCATCAGCGACGGCTGGCTGCTGGACGAGACGAGTTCCCCGTCCCGCACCCGCGTAGCGAGCGGCACGTCCTCGTAGACCCCCCGCCACCACCGCTCCCGCACCCGCGGATCGGGATCCTCCTTCCACACCCGCCGATACCCGCCCGCGCCAGCGACGTAGAAGTACGGCACGAACAGATGCCGGGGCACGGCGAGAAACGCGTCCCGCCACAGCGGCTCCCCCGAGAACACCCCGCTCTCCTCGATGACCCGTACCAGTTCCCGTACGCCCATCCCTCCACTGTGACCCGGAACAGCGCCCCCGGCGAACAGAGGAGGTCCTAGGCCCCAAGTCCTGGTCCCCCCGATCTGAGACCATGGGAGGCGTGAATGAGATCCGGCGCGGCACACTCCAGCAGCAGACCTTCTACGAGCAGGTCGGCGGTGAGGAGACCTTCCGCCGCCTGGTCCGCCGTTTCTACGAGGGCGTGGCGCAGGACCCGATCCTGAAGCCGATGTACCCGGAGGAGGACCTGGGCCCGGCGGAGGAGCGCCTGGCGCTGTTCCTGATGCAGTACTGGGGCGGCCCGACGACGTACAGCGACAACAGGGGCCACCCGCGCCTGCGCATGCGCCACGCGCCGTTCACCGTGGACAGGGCGGCGCACGACGCGTGGCTGAAGCACATGAGGGACGCGGTGGACTCCCTGAACCTCTCGGAGGACCACGAGGCGACGCTGTGGAAGTACCTGACGTACGCGGCGGCGTCGATGGTCAACGCCCCCGACTAGTCACGGTCGTTGATCAACGCCCCTGCCCCGCCACGGCAGTTCAGCGCACGCTGAGCCCGAAGTCACCAAGTCCCGCGCGCCGTACGGCGATCGAGCCGTGCTCCGTGCGCAGCCGCAGCCACGCCCCGGAGGAGAAGAGGCTCACGTCCGGGGTGGCGGGCCGCAGGAACCCGAGCGCCTGGGCGGCGTGAACGGCCCGTACGGGAAGGGGAGTTGCCCCGACCGTACGCGACCAGATCTCCCGCCCGATCCGGTCCAGCTCGGCCCGGGTACGCCGCTCGGCCGCCAACTCCTCGCTGCGGCGCCGGAATTCACCGACGACCCCGGCGACGAGGTCCCGCAGCTCAGCGACGCCGGGCAGCCCGCCCTCGGCGCGCCAGCCGCCCTTGGGGGGCAGAACTCCGGCCCAGGGCGGGCCGGTCACCGCGCCCGGCACGGTGAGGAGGGACCCGTTCTCGTCGACGCCCTCCAGCAACTCCCCCGCGGAGACGGTGACATCGAGGCTCGCGTCGAGCCCGTCCTCGTACGGCTTCGCGAGCCGTACGGCCCGCACCGCGAGGACCTCGAAGGACGGGGGCCGCCCGAAGACGGCGAGCGCGGTGCCGGCCGCCTGGAGCCGGACGGCCGCGCCGCGGTCGTAGTGCAGCAGCCGGGAGAGGAAGGCGGCGAGGTCGGCGGCCTCCCCCTCGTCGGCGAGATGGAGCACCGTCATGCGGCGACGGCCCCCTGCGGGTCGTCGCGGTACTCCTCCAGGAACTCCCGCTCCTCCGCGGTGAGCCGGCGGGGCCGCTCCGCCTGGAAGTCGAACGGGACGATGACGGTGGCGGCGCGGACGTACACGACGCCGTCGTCCTTCACCTCGTACCGGACGGTGAAGGACGCGGCCCGTATCTCCGTGACCCACAGCTCGATGGTGACCGGCGCGTGCCGGTGGACCAACTGCCGTTTGTAGTCGATCTCGTGGCGCGACACCACCGACCCCTGCTGGAAGTCCTTGTCCGGACGGAACAGGAAGTCGATGCGCGCTTCCTCCAGGTAGCGGAGGAAGACCACGTTGTTGACGTGGCCGTAGGCGTCCATGTCCGCCCAGCGCAGGGGGCAGTGGTAGATGTGCCGCAAGGTCAGCCCCGGGTCAGCTTCTTGTAGGTGGCGCGGTGCGGGCGGGCGGCGTCCGCACCGAGCCGCTCGACCTTGTTCTTCTCGTAGGACTCGAAGTTGCCCTCGAACCAGAACCACTTGGACTCGCCCTCGTAGGCGAGGATGTGCGTGGCGACCCGGTCGAGGAACCAGCGGTCGTGGGAGACGACCACGGCCGCGCCCGGGAACTCCAGGAGCGCGTTCTCCAGGGAGGAGAGCGTCTCGACGTCGAGGTCGTTGGTCGGCTCGTCGAGGAGGAGCAGGTTGCCGCCCTGCTTGAGGGTGAGCGCGAGGTTGAGGCGGTTGCGCTCACCGCCGGACAGGACGCCGGCGGCCTTCTGCTGGTCGGGGCCCTTGAAGCCGAACGCGGAGACGTACGCGCGCGAGGGCATCTCGACCTGGCCGACGTTGATGTAGTCCAGTTCGTCGGAGACGACGGCCCACAGCGACTTCTTGGGGTCGATGTTCTCGCGGCTCTGGTCGACGTACGAGATCTTGACGGTCTCGCCGACCTTGATCGTGCCGGAGTCGGGGGTCTCGAAGCCCTGGATCATCTTGAACAGGGTCGTCTTGCCGGCGCCGTTCGGGCCGATGACGCCGACGATGCCGTTGCGCGGGAGCGTGAAGCTGAGGTCGTCGATGAGGACCTTGTCGCCGAACGCCTTGGTCAGGTTGTTGACCTCGACGACGATGGAGCCCAGGCGCGGGCCCGGCGGGATCTGGATCTCCTCGAAGTCCAGCTTCCGCATCTTGTCGGCCTCGGCGGCCATCTCCTCGTACCGGGCGAGGCGGGCCTTCGACTTGGCCTGGCGGCCCTTCGCGTTGGACCGCACCCACTCCAGCTCTTCCTTGAGCCGCTTCTGGCGCTTGGCGTCCTTCTGGCCCTCGACCTTGAGGCGGGTGGCCTTGGTCTCCAGGTACTTGGAGTAGTTGCCCTCGTAGCCGTGCAGCCGACCGCGGTCGACCTCGCAGATCCAGCCCGCGACGTTGTCGAGGAAGTACCGGTCGTGGGTGACGGCGACGATGGTGCCCTCGTACTTGGCGAGGTGCTGCTCCAGCCAGTTCACCGACTCGGCGTCGAGGTGGTTGGTGGGCTCGTCGAGGAGCAGCAGGTCGGGGGCTTCGAGGAGGAGCTTGCACAGCGCGACGCGGCGCTTCTCGCCGCCGGACAGGTTGGTGACCTGCCAGTCGCCGGGCGGGCAGCCCAGCGCGTCCATCGCCTGCTCCAGCTGGGCGTCGAGGTCCCACGCGTTGGCGTGGTCCAGCTCCTCCTGGAGCTTGCCCATCTCGTCGAGCAGCGCGTCGCTGTAGTCGGTCGCCATCAGTTCGGCGATCTCGTTGAAGCGGTCGAGCTTGCCCTTGACCTCGGCGACGCCTTCCTGGACGTTCTCCAGGACCGTCTTCTCCTCGTTCAGCGGCGGCTCCTGGAGCAGGATCCCGACCGTGTACCCCGGCGACAGGAACGCGTCGCCGTTCGACGGCTGGTCGAGACCCGCCATGATCTTCAGGATCGTCGACTTACCGGCCCCGTTCGGCCCGACCACACCGATCTTCGCGCCGGGGAGGAAGTTCAGCGACACGTCGTCAAGGATGACCTTGTCGCCGATCGCCTTGCGCGTCTTGCGCATGGTGTAGATGTACTCAGCCAAGAGAAACCGTCCGGCAACTTGAGATCTGGCAGTGGGCAGATACACCCCATCTTGCCGTACGTCCATCCCTGGGCGGAAACGTAAAGGCTGAAGCGCTGCGACCTGCACTTACTCCCTCCGCGTCCGTAGTCAAACCGTCACCATCTGTCGACAACTGTCATCGTTGGTCACCCTCGGACGGCCCACAGACGGCCCAGGACCGGCCCGGAGGGCGGCGTTTTCTCGCAGGTGAGAAGGGTGGGAAAGCGTGAGTCTCGACCGTTACGCTGGTACGCACCACGGCAGAACGGGGAGTGCTCCGCGCATGGGACCGAAGACGACCAAGGTCTACGAGACGCTTCGCGAACGACTCGCGTCGGGCCAGTACGACGCCGGTGACAAGTTCCCGTCCGAACGCACGCTGTCGGAAGAACTCGGCATCGGCCGGACGGCGCTTCGGCAGGTACTCGCTCGACTCGTCTCCGAGGGGGCATTGGAGGTTCGCGGTCGTAGCTCGTACCGGGTTCCGGGTGCGGTAACTGTGACGACGCCCGAGGGGCTTGAGCCATGGCGCATCCACGGCGAACGCAACCTCTATGACAACCAGTGGGTCAAGCTCCAACTCTGGGACGTCGAACCACCCGGCATGGAGCGGTTCGAGCATCACGTGGTGAAGCTCAACCACGTGGCGATTACGGCGGTTGTCGACGACCAGGACCGCGTACTCATGCTCTGGCGGTACCGCTTCGTCCCGCAGCAATTCGGTTGGGAACTTCCTGGGGGAATCGTCGACGACGGGGAAGAAGCTGCCGATACCGCGCTTCGGGAAGTCGTCGAAGAGACTGGCTGGCGCCCGAATTCAGTTGAGCGCATCGCTGTCTATCAGCCCATGGTCGGCATGGTGGATTCACTCCATGAGATCTTCGTTGCCTATGGCGCCGAGAAGGTGGGTTCGCCGACAGACCTCGAAGAGGCCGGACACATCGAGTGGGTTCCCCTCGCCGACATTCCGGGACTCATGGCGCGCGGTGAACTACTCGGTTCGGGAACCCTTGTGGGCCTGCTGCATCTCCTTGCGAGTCGCGGCAAGCCGGGCCTTACAGCCGCTCACTGAGCAAGTCGACGCGACGGCGCTGCCGTACCGATCCGGTACGGCTCGCCAGCATCCTGGCTTGCTGTAGGTGTTTCCGCGCGTCGTCGTACTCGGCACGCGCCACATGGGCTTGGGCCAAATCCGTGTGCACTCCGGCCCGCGCTCTCACAAAGGTGGGGTCCATGTCCTTTGCTGCGTCGTAGAGACTGGCCAATGCGTCGACGTCTCCGAGAAAAGCGAGGATGTTTCCGCGCCACCGAGTGAGATGCGAGCCGTTTAGGAAGATGCTCAGCATGTCCGGGTCGCGGGCGTCGACTCCATCGGGAATGCGTTTCGCCGCCGCTTCGAGTGCGCGTCGACTGTCGTCGGCCATTTCGGCGTGCGCGCACAACTCTGCTTCCGTGGCATAGAGCCATGCCCAAAGTCGGGGTGATCCGTCCCGACCCAGAGTTCGTTGGGCCTCGCGAACCAATTCGACTCCGAGGGCCGGTCGTCCTGCTTCGCAGAGAACGAATGCTTGCTCCCCCATGGCGTGCGCGAGATACATAGGGGCCTCAGCGTCCCGCGCGGCGCGCTTCGCGAGTTCGTAGTGGCGCCACGCTCGCTCAACCGCCCCGGAGTCGACCGCCTGCCACGCGGCGAGGGTAGACGCCCCCGCGAGTGCGAGCGCCACCGGCCGGCGCGCGCTCGGCAGCACCGCGAAGTTCAACGCGTCCTCAAGGGCGGCGAGATGCCCCGTCATCTGGTCGACAAGACCCGCCGCGCCCATCTGGCGATCCATCGTGCGCAGTAGCTCTGTCTGAGCTTCGAACGCGCCGACCATGGAGTCACCCACGCTGCCGGCTGCATCGATCCTGCTGAGCAAGTCGTCGTACCCGTCCGCCGCCGGCATCGCCGTGGCCACCGTGACGCCTCTCAGTTCGGCGTCGGTAGCTCCGAGGGTGTTCCGCAGGATCTCCGCGTACCGGTCGGAGAGCGCGCGCTTGCCGTTCTCCCACTCGGACACGTACACCCGCAGACTCGCCGTCGACGCGACGTCGGCAAGGTGGCGCCGCGCCCACTGCTCGATCTCACGGATCAGTCGCTCCTGAGACCAGCCACGCGCCGCGCGCGCTTCCCGAAGTCCTGAACTCACAGGCCACCGTCCGGCGTTGGTTCCGTTCGCTTCCCCTCCCATGGTGCCTCACGTCACCGCAGGTCAACAGGTCTTAACAATGCAGAAGTTAAGGGCTGTTGGCTACCAAAACCCCTGTCTCGAACTGTCTCCTGAGAGTGCGCCACGAAGGGCGTTCGCGGATCAGATCCGCGAACCACCTTGACTCTGGTGCGCACCAGATGCCAATCTTCTGGTGCGCACCAGAAAGCGGGATCGCATCCCGCTCATGGTGCGCATGGCGCCCGGAGGAAAGCCCTGCAAGGGGCCGGTACGAAGGAAGCGCTGGTTGGTTGAGAACTGAACAGAGGGTTGAAGTCGACGGGGTGTGAGTCCCCGTCCCCATGGCGGCTGGGTGAAGGCCGTCGGCAGCCACTTCTTGCGTGCTGGCTCTGGGGAACAGTCCTGCGGATCATCCCGTCGTTTCCGGCGGTCAACCGTGGGGGTGCCACCTGGTACGCGCTGCCCTGCTGGCGTCAGAGCAGTGACGATGACGCACCCGAATCTCCCGGCTCGGGGCCGGTGCGCCGCGCAACGGCGTACCTGGTGAAGCCGTGTTCCTGCGATTCGCGTAGGGGGTCGGTCGTGCACCGACGACATACCGAGGGCGCCGTTTCCTCGTGCCTGACCGGCATGGACGGCAACGCCCTCTGAGTCATTCCAACCCTTCCCGCAGCGTCATCGCGCTGCGGTCGGTTGCCTCTCCCTTCCGTCCGCTTCGTGGCTTCGGCCCGGGGCGTACGGGAGGGAGTGCGGGGAGCCGAAGGGTTCCAACGGCGAGCGGCTCCCGGGAGGCACCCCGGGAGCCGCGACGGGCCGTTCCTGACTGAGAGGAACCAACCCAATGAGTCCCATCGTGACCGTTCAGGACGCCGTTACCGCGTTCGAGGACTGGATGGAGCCGACCGACGCGGAGCTGTCCGCGATCGAGGTCGAGATGCCGGTCATCCTGGCCGACATCGAGTTGCTGGACGCGCAGATCGCCACGCTCGACCGCGTCCCGACCCCGCTGGACGCGCGCCGTCTGCGCAGGGCGCGGCGGCGGGCGCTGGCCGCGCGGGTGGACCTGGTCAACCAGGCGGTTGCGGTCGTCGGGGTGAGCGCGTGAGCGCCGGGACGCTGGCCTGTCAGGCGGCGGCTCTGCGGTTCCTGGCCGATCTTGCCGAGACGCGGCCGGACCTGCCCGGCGCCTACCTCCCCGTGGGGCAGCACCTGCCCCGGGAGGTGGCCGTGCAGCTCGACAGTCCCGGTGACGTGGAGGCGTGGCGGGAGGCGCTGAGCGTGGGCCCGGAGGCGGTGGTCGCCGACCGGATCGGTGGCCGGCCGTCGCTGGAGTTCTACGCGGACACCTCCGGCCTGAAGTTCCACGTCTACGCCGTCTACACGCCGGTCGCGCCCCTGGCAGGGGGTGCGGGGTGACGCAGTCGCTGACGGCGGCACAGATCCAGGCGGCGGAGCGGACGCTGTCGGCGGGGACGTGGGCGATCACGGGCGGCGCGGTGCTGTTCTCGGTGCTCACCGTCACGCCGCTGGTCGAGCGGGTCACCCCGCCCGAGTGGGGGTGGACGGCGCCGATCCTGCCGCTGGTGGTGGACGCCGCCGTCGTCATCGTCGTGCGACTGGACGCGGTGGTCGCCCGGCTCGGAGGTGCTGCGGGCCGGTGGCCGGCGGTGCTGCGGTGGATGACCGGCCTGATGACACTGCTCCTGAACATCGGGGACAGTGCCCTCAAACGGGACCTGGTCGGTGTCGCGGTCCACTCGGTGGCACCGCTGCTGCTGATCGTGACGGCGGAGGCGGGCCTCGCCTACCGCCGGGCGATCAGCCGCTCCCTGGAACGCATCGAGTGTTCACGGGCGCAGGAGCAGCAGGCGCGTGAACAGCGCGAGCGAGAGGAGCGTGAACACGAGCGGCAGACGCGTGAACACGCTGAACAGTCCGCCCGTGAACACGCCGAACGCGTGGAGCGCGAGCGTGCCGAACGGGAGGCTGCGGAGCGTGCCGTGGAGCGCGAGCACACCGCCCGCCTGGAACGTGAACGCCTCGACCACGAAGCACAGATGCGGCGTGAGCAGCGCGAACACGACGACCGTGTCCGCCACGAGGAACAACGCCACGCTGACGACCTGAGGCGTGAACAGCAGGAGCGGCAGGAGCGTTCACGGCGTGAACAGGCCGCCCCCGCCACCGTCGTACAGGCCGCTTCGAGGGCCGTCGGGGGCGAGCGCGTGAACACCCCCGAAGCTCCCGTGAACACCGCCGGGGACGTCGTGAACACCGGCGTGAACACCCTGTCCGCCCTGTTCACGGGGAGGATGTCCGAACAGCAGGCGCGCGACTACATCGCCGGCCAGGTAGGAGTTCTGTCGGTGCGTCAGCTCGCTGAGAACACCGGCTGGTCGGTGGGCTGGGTGTCCGCCCGCATTCAGGAGACCCGCGAGCGCAACACCGCCGGCGATCCGGTTGAGACGGTGGTCTGATGGCCACGGTCCCGGTCTACCGCTGGCGCCTGGCCCCGGACGGACTCGCCACTTACCGGCAGCTCCGCGCGCAGGGGCTGCGGCCCGGGGGGCAGGACGTGGTCGCGCAGATCGAGCGCCCGCGCCGCCGGCGTCCGCCCCTGGTCGGCTACCTCTACCGCATCGACGCCGCGAAGCCCGTCCGGCCGATGACGCCGGCGAAGTGGGCGGCGCTGGACAGGGCGAACACCGCCCGCCGCATCTGCCCGCAGTGCGGCACGGACGCCGGCTACGTCATCCCGCCCTCGCTCGGGATGTGCGCGCCGTGCGCCTTCCCCGACGACCAGGCTGCGGCCTGACCTCCCCCTTCTTCCACTCCTGTCAGGAGTTCTGCGTGTCCAACCGCACTCGCGCCCGCGCCGTGAAGTCAGCCGCGGGCGTCCACACCGTCAACATCCCCCGCCCGCGTGGCCGGCGCGGGGAACAGGTCGTCATCGTCGTCCCCGAACGCCCCACCCTCACCCGCCTCGCCGCCGGCGCGGCCGGTCGCGCCCTGTGGAGCGCCCGCCGCGCCCTCGCCCCCACCGCGCTCGCGCTGCTGGCCATGCCGCTGTCGGGCGTGCTGCACCTGCTCGCATGGTGGTCGTCGCTCCTGCTGGCCCCGCTCGCGCTCGCCCCGGTGGTGTGGCTGCTGGTCATGCGGCGGCGGCGCCCCGCGAAGGGCTCGGTCGTCCTGTGGCGGGCCGGACTTGTCGCGCTCGCCACGGTCACGGCGGTGTGGCTGTGCCTCGCGGCCGGCTTCGGCCCCCTCGCCGGACCGCTGCCGCTGCTGTGGCTCCTGCTGCTGATCGCCGTGCAGACCGTGTGGACCGTCGTCCGCCGTACCCGCTGACCTGACGCATCCGGAGGACACCTCAGATGGCAACGAACCAGACCAACAACCAGCGCGCCCGCACGGGACAGCAGACCCGCCGGCCGCAGACCAGCGGGAACGTCAACAACAGCAGCAAGTTCGCCGACGCCGGGGCCGCCGTGGGCGGGTTCATCGGCGCCGTGGGCGGCTCGTTCGTCCCGCCGATCAACCTCACCGTCAACAACACCAAGAACACCACGCAGGGCAGTGGCGGACGGGGTAGCGGATCGCACTTCCTGCTGGGCGACCCGCAGTTCAACAGCTCGGCGGACGTGCAGAACTACTGCAACCACGCCCGCGCGCTGATGATTCAGATCGCCATCGAGCTGGCGATGGCGGGGAAGATCCTGGAAGCGCGTCTGGCCCAGGCGCAGGCGCTGCCGGGCGACAACGTGATCGAGGCCCGGATGCGGGCCAAGAAGGTCGGCTGGAAGTTCAAGCGGGCGGCGGACGGCGCGACCGCGTCGGCGAAGAACATGGTCGCCGCCTACGGGGCGTTCACCCGCGAGTACGCCGACCTGATGCGCCCGCGCCCGCAGCACGCGGCCACGACCAACCCGTTCCGGTTCTGAGAAGAAGAGGGGAGGTTTCCCGATGGCAGACAAAGTCTGGACCGACCAGGACGGTCGTTCCTACCCGCTCCGGGTGCAGGAGGAGCGGCTGAACTCGGGTTCCGGGTCGGGGGTGGGGGCGTGGCTGGTCCACCGGGCCAAGCCCTACATCCCGCCGTGGCTGGTGACCGGCGGAGTGGGCGTCACGGGGGCGTGCGCGCACCCGCTGTGGGGCGGTTCCACCGGCGCGGCCGTGGGCCTCACGCTCGCGTCGGTGGGGCTGACGGCGGCGACGTGGTGGGCGGGCAGGTCGACGGGCCAGCAGCGCCGGTTGCACTCGGCGATCACCGTTGCGGCGGGGTCGGCGTGGTTCACCGGGGCGGCCCTGTCCGGGCCGCTCGCCGGCGCCCTGCCGGACCTGTATCTGATGGGCGGGGCATCGCTCGCCCTGTCGTGGAACATCCGCCAGCTCATGCGATCCTCCGTCCCGGAGGGGGAGGCGCCCGGGGCGGACTCGGACAAGGGTCTGCTGGCGAAGGTCGGGCTGGCCCGCACCAAGCTCAAGGACGTCACGGTCGAAGCGAACCGGGTCACCGTCCCCTACGAGCTGCCCGCCGGTGAGCTGACCAACGAGGACGTGTCCAAGGCGATCCCGCGTCTCGCGTCCGCCCTGGACGTACCCACCACCGCGATCCGCCACCAGACCGACCCCGACTCCGCCCGCAAGGGCTACTTCGTGATCGTGCCCGAAGACATGCTCAAGACCCCGACGATGTGGCCGGGGCCGTCCGCCCCGGGCCAGTCCGTCGCGGTCCCGCTGCGGATCGGCGTCTACGACGACGGCTCGGACCTGGTCCTTCCGCTGCTGGAAGCGATCCACCTGCTCATCATGGGGATGACCGGCTCGGGCAAGACCGAGGGGGCACTGGACGTGCTGCTGGAACTGCTGAGCCGCCGGGACGTCGTGGTCTGGCTGTCGGACGCGGCCAAGGCCGGCCAGGACTTCCAGCCGCTGCTCCCGGCGATCGACTGGGCGGCACTCGACACCCCGTCGGCCGGCGCGATGGTCGCCGCCGTGCAGGCGGTCATCCCCGCCCGCACCGCGTGGCTGCGGGATCACTCCTACCGCCAGTGGGAGCCCGCCGCCGCCGACCGGCAGAACGACCCCGCACACTCCTGCGCCGCGTCCGGCGCGTGCGGCTGCGCGGGGATGCCGTACCTGGTCGCCTGGATGGAAGAGGCCGCCAAACTCCTGCGCGACCTCGGCGACGACGTGTTCACCGGCATCGCCCAGGAGGCCCGCTCGGCGGGCGTCTCGCTGGTCGTGTCGATGCAGCGCGCCTCCGGCTACCAGNNACCCGCGCCTCCCTCCCCGCCGCGATGTGCTTCGGCGTACGGGGCGACGACGCCGCCTTCGCGCTTCCTGAAGAGGTCCTGGACGCGGGCGCCAACCCCGCCGCGTGGGGCAACAAGCGCAAGGGCTACGTGTACGTCGCTTCCGCCGGGATCGAGGAAGACATGCACGCCAACCCGGCCCGCACCTTCTGGACCGGCCCCACGGCCGACTACCAGAAAGCCGCCCGCTGGATCGTCGAACAGTTCGCCGACGTGCGGGCCGCACTCGACCCTGTCACCGAGACAGCCGCCGCCCGCACCGCCGGAGACCTGTTCACCCACCGCCGCGCCCGCGCCGNNCGCGGGCATCGACGCGAGCGCCGAGATCCCCGCCGCCGGGCCTGACGTGGCACTGCCTCAGGCGAAGCCCTCGCCGGAGGAAGCGCGGGAGCTCCTGGACGAGATGATCCGCATGCTCGCCGGGGTCGGCCCCGGCACCGTCGGGGTCCGGGACCTCTACCCCTACCTCGAACAGATCGGCCGCGACCGCTCCTGGGTCTCCAAGCAGATGAAGCGGCTCGCCGAAGAAGGCCGTCTGGCCCCCACGGCGGAGGACGGCGTGTACCGCCTCATCCCCACCCTCGCCGGGGTCTGACCCCCGGGCCGCACACCCGCACACCCCCGCACACCCGCACACCGCGAATCCCCACGTCACACGTCGTGTGAAGAGGCCCGCACACCCCCTCGCACACCACCCGCACACCCCCCACGGGCCGCCCCCGCACACCCACGGGGGCGGCCCGCCACACAGCGCCCGAGGGAGCCCACATGACCCGGCCCGAACAGCCCCGCGCACTCGAAGTCCACCACCCCCAAC
>NZ_LIRL01000499.1 GCF_001419795.1 Streptomyces niveiscabiei | reverse complement strand
GTTCGGGGTCGCCCGGGGTGACGCGGCGGGCGATGAGGCCGTCGTCCCAGGAGATGGCGTCGGGGTCGGCGGGGGGTGCGGCCTTGGGCGAATCGTCGTCCTTGAGGAGGCTGTTCTCAGGGACGCCGTTTCTGTCATCGGCCTCCTCAGGGGCGTCGTTCGCGACAATTTCGTTCACGGGACCCCCGTTCCCGAGGTCCTCCGGAGCCTCGTCCGTACCCGTGGGCCCCTGCTCGTGTTCCTGATGGTCCGTGACGGCGGTCATCCGTCACCTCTCCTTCTGCAGTACGGACAGCGCGGCGATCAGTTCGGCCTGCGGTTCGGCGTGGACGTCGAGCCCGTCGAGGGGGGCGAGGCGGCGTTCGCGTTCGGTGGTGACGACCCGGTCGAGGTGGGCGGTGAGGAGGCGGCCTCCCCGGTCGCGCAGGCGCAGCGCCCCGTGGGCGCCGAGGCGTTCGGCGAGCCCCTCGCCCGCGGAGCGCGCGCGCCGGCCGCCGAGGAGGGCGGTGGCGACGAGGGCGGCGACGGACTCGGGGTCGGGCGCCGAGCCCCGGTCGAGGTCGCGGACCTCGTCCTCGGCGTACTCCTCCAGTTCGCGCCGCCAGCGCCGTACGGCGAGGCCGATGCGGTGTTCGGCGCTCTCCAGGTCGGGGTCGCGGTCGTCGAGGTGCCCGGCGGCGGGTTCGCGGCGCCAGGCGTCGGCGACGCGTTCGTCGGCGGCGGTGACGGCGCACAGCAGGAGGGCCGCCAGGGACTCCACAAGGGCGTCCAGGAGCTCCGCGGGGGTGCAGTCGAGGGGGAAGGCCCGCCAGCGTTTGAGAGCGTCTCCTGCGAGCACCGCGCCGCTCTGGAGGCGCCCGCGTACGCGCGCGTACTCGGTGTCGTAGGCGTTGTCGACGGCGGCGGTCAGGCGCAGCGCGGCGGCGTACTGGGCGGCGGCGGCGCCCGCGAGTTCCGGCATGCGGGACTTGAGGGAGTCGAGGACGCCGTGCGCGGTGCGGGCCAGCGCGCGGTGGCGGGCGCCGGGGTCCTGCGCGTGGTGGACGAGCCAGGTGCGCAGGGGCGCGACGGCGGTGGCGGGCAGGAGGCCGCCGCCCCAGGCGGACTCGGGGAGTTCGGGGACGGTGAAGCGCGGCACCTCGCCGAGCCCGGCCTTGGCGAGGAGGGCGCCGTACTGGCGGGAGACCTCGGAGACGACCTGGTGGGGGACGCGGTCGAGGACGGTCACCAGGGTCGCGTCGTACTCCTTGGCCGTGCGCAGCAGGTGCCAGGGGACGGCGTCGGCGTAGCGGGCGGCGGTGGTGACCATGATCCAGACGTCGGCGGCGCAGATCAGCTGGGCCGCGAGGGTGCGGTTCTCGGCCACCAGGGAGTCGATGTCGGGGGCGTCGAGGAGGGCGAGGCCGGCCGGGAGGGTGTCGGCGGTCTCGACGCGCAGGACGTGCCGGCCGTCCTCGCCGGGCAGGAGGAGGTCGTCGGCGGGTTCCTGATGGGGTACCCACGCGCGCGTGAGGCCGGGCAGTACGCGCATGCCGCTGAACCAGTGATGGTCCTCGGGGTGGCAGACGAGTACGGGGGTACGGGTGGTCGGCCGCAGCACCCCCGCCTCGCTGACGCGGTGTCCGACCAGGGAGTTGACGAGGGTGGACTTGCCGGCGCCNNCACGCGCGCGTGGCGCCCCCGCCAGGGGCAGCGGGAAGCGTGCGGCGGCGACACGGTCGCGCAGGGCGGAGAGTGCGTCGAGCAGCTGAGGCCGTACGTCCAAGGTCACCACATGCGAAGAATGCCCAATTTCAGGTGATTTCTGAAGCACATAGGGATGTCTGCGCGCCGACTGGACACAGGGGACGGAAGGGACGAGCGGGACAAGAGCGCACCCCAGGCATAACGAGTGCACAACACCCGGCGCTCAGGACCCCCAAAAACGGTGCACGATTCGCACCTGCCTGCGATTATCAGGACCGCTTCACCGAACCTCCACATCGAGCCACGGAGGGGAAGCAACCAGGACAAGGAGCCGGGAGCCCTATCCTTGTCCCCGGCAACGTCCCGACGGCCCCACCCGGTCCCGGCACACCGCCGACCACCCGGCCCCCGTAGCTCAGTGGATAGAGCAGGCGCCTTCTAAGCGCTTGGCCGCAGGTTCGAGTCCTGCCGGGGGCGCACCTCACTTCTCACACCCCGTCAAGGGCAAGGCTCGTCGCGGCCCGCCGGAACGCGACCCGCAGGAGCCCCCGCCCCGTCCGGATCACCAGCCCCCGCAC
>NZ_LIRL01000498.1 GCF_001419795.1 Streptomyces niveiscabiei | reverse complement strand
CCTCCACTCGCCGGCTCGCCGTCAACGCCCGCGCGTACGCCACCCCCTTCGGCACCCGCGCGAGGAACCCCGGCACCAGCCCGGGGCTGTTGACCAGCACCGCCGTCAAATAAGCGCCCAGCCCCGCCCCGTACCCGTACGCCTGCGTCTCCAGGTCCCGCCAGGTCTCCCGGTGGTGGTGCCAGACCAGCGCGTACGGCGTGTAGTGCAGCCGGTACCCGCGCGCGAGCACGCGGACGAAGCCGTACAGGTCGTCGCCCCCGCGGGCCAGGGTGCCGGCCCCGGTCGCCGGGTCGAACCCTCGTACCTCCCGTAGTACCCGGGTACGGAACGCCATGCTGGCCCCCGACCCGAACCGCCCGGCGGTGAAGGGGAACAGGGGCTCGTCGGCGGGCGGCGCGGCGGGGTCGTACGTCTTCGGCACGAACCCTTTCGAGAAGCCGCCGTGGCTCTCCAGGAGGACTTGGGCCGGGGTGCGCAGCCGGGCGGGCAGGATCAGGCCCGTCGTGCAGCCGAGGCCAGGATCGGCGGCGAACGGCGAGGTCAGCCCGGTGAGCCAGCGCGGATCGGCGACGACGTCGTCGTCCGTGAACGCCACGACCTCCCCGCGCGCCGCGGCCACCCCCCGGTTGTGCGCGACCGCGAGCCCCGGCACCGGCTCGCACACGTACCTCACCCGCTCGGCGTACTTCTCCCGTACGAGATCCCGAGTAGCACTCGTGGCGGGCGCGTTGTCCACGACGACGATCTCGAACCGCGGATGGTCCTGCGCGAGCATCGAGTCGAGTGCGTGCACCAGCGTGCCGGTCCGCTCGCGGGTGGCGATGACGACGGTGGTGTACGGCGGGGGCGGCCCCGTCGTCCGGTCGGCGGACCCGGTGCCGTACGGATGCTCAGCGGACCCCGGCAGGCCCATCCCCTCGGCCAGTTCCCTCAGCGTCGTCTTCGGGTCCGCCCCTTCCGGGACCTCCCCGAGGAGCGTGCCGACCGGCAGCCCCTCCCTGCGGACCAGGACGAAGACCGGCCCCGAGGTCACGGGCGGGCCGCCCGGCCCGGGTCTGAGGGTCGCCCCCTCGCCGGTCAGGTCCAGCTCGCCGACCTGGACGGGCCGGACGGCGAGGAAGCGCTGTATCTCGTCTCGTACCTGGGATGTACGGGTCGTACGGGACATGAACCCCCCTGATGTCATGAGCCCTCGGGTATCACCCTGCGGCGTCACCCCTGTGACGCCGTCCGCGCCGTCTGCGCCGCCCGCCCCCTTCAGCTCTCCCGCTGCCCGGAACCCGCCCGCAGCCGCCCGGCGCTCTTCAGCGCGCGCGCTACGGCGCTCGCGAGCCGGGGGCGCCCGCGCACGAAGTGGTGCGCCCGGCGCGCGGGTTCACGGCTCAGCCAGTAGAGCGCCGCCCCCACCCCGGGACGCGTCCACGCACCCTCGTAGACGGGGATCTCGCCGGTCTTCAGCGCGTCCTTGTACTCGGCGGCCCCCCGCCCGAGATCCAGCGTCCCGATGCCCTCCGCAGCCGCCGCCTCGGCCATCCGCAGATGCAGCACGAGCCCCGGCGAGAACTTCGCGAACTCCGTGTCGTACGACGGGAACCAGCAGGCCAGGACGGTCGACGAGCGCAGCCCGAAGTGCGCGGCGACGGGCCGCTCCCCGGCGTACAGGACAGACAGCGTGCCGGCGCACTCCGGCGCGCGCGTGTCGGCGAGGCGTGCGACCAGGCGCGTGATCCACTCCTGCGCGAACCGGTCGCGCCGGCCGGTGCGGCGGTACTGCGCGGACTTCCACGCCATGAGCGTGTGCAGCGCGGCCGGGTCGCGCTCGTCGAACACGAACCTCAACTCGCCCGCCTGGCGCCCGAGTCGGCGCTCCTTGGCGAGCGTCGTCCGCAGGAACTTCGGGGACTGGCCGCGCAGGACGGCCTCGTACGTGTCGTAGCCCTTCTCGACGTCGATGACGTACGCGGCGTACTCGGCGGCGGCGTGCGGGACGAACAGGTCCTGTTCCGCCTCCAGGTTGTCGAACGCGAAGCTCGACAGGGCGCACGCGCGCATCAACTCGGCCGCGTCCAGGCCGAGTCCGGGTGCCAGGATCGCGCCCTGGGCGTCCGACACGCCGTGCGCGAGGGCCTGGCCCATGCCGAGCGGACCGCGCTCGTGGGGGAGGAACCCGACGGGTTCGCGCCCCTCGTACACCACCGCGACCCGCGTACGCGCCCGTACGCGCCCCACGGCCTCGACGAACTCCGGTTCCATGAACGGATTGCGCGGGGCCGGCGAAGCGGCCCGCAGGGCCCGCCACCGCTCGCGCTCCCCCTCGCCCAACTCCTGCGCGCGCAGCACACGAATGCGCCCACTGTTCAACCTGACCCCCCGATCAAGTCCCCCCTGGACACATGGACCGTACCCCTCCAGACGGTACCGGCGGTAGATAGCGCCCCATGTTGTTGCCAACCGGTGCAGTCTTCGCAGAACCGTTGGCATTTCGATGGCAGTTCGATGACGAACGCCGTTCCGGTGCCCTCACCGTCGTCCCGCGCGCGTGCGCGCTGTACGGAACGGGCCGTCGAGCCTCCCGCGGGCGGTGCGGTCCGTATTCTCTGATCATGGCCGCACCCACCACCCCCGCTTCCGGCACGCGCGCGTACGCCCTCGTCGCCACCGACCTGGACGGCACGCTCCTGCGCGCCGACGACACCTTCTCCGACCGCTCGCTGAGCGCCCTCCAGCGGGTCGTGGAGGCCGGCGCGCGGCATCTGGTGGTGACCGGCCGCCCGGCCCCCCGGGTGCGCCCGCTGCTGGAGATCCTGCGGGGCAGAGGGCTCGCGGTGTGCGGCCAGGGAGCGCAGGTCTACGACGCCGGCGCGGACCGCCTGCTGTGGTCGGTCACGCTGGACCGGGAACTCGCGGAGACCGCGCTCGGCAAGATCGAGGCGGAGGTCGGCCAGGTGTACGCGGCCGTCGACCAGGACGGCGTGGACGGGCTGACGCTGATCGAACCGGGCTACCTGATGCCGCACCCGACGCTGCCCGCGCTGCGTGTGGGACGCCGCGAGGACCTGTGGTGCGAGCCGATCAGCAAGGTGCTGCTGCGTCACCCCGCGCTGACGGACGACGAGTTGGCGGCCACCGCGCGCGCGGCGGTCGGTTCGCTCGCCACGGTGACCATGTCGGGGCCCGGCACGGTCGAGCTCCAGCCGAGCGGCGTCACGAAGGCCACGGGCCTCGCGCTGGCCGCCGAACGGCTCGGGATCGCCCCCGAGGACACGGTCGCCTTCGGGGACATGCCGAACGACGTCCCGATGTTCGAGTGGTCCGCGTACGGGGTCGCGATGGCCAACGCGCACCCCGAACTCAAGGCTGTCGCCGACGAGGTGACGTTCTCGAACGAGGAGGACGGGGTGGCGACCGTTCTTGAACGGATGTTTCCGTAACGCGCGCCCTATAGGGGCCCCGATCCGAAACCGGGGCCCCTATAGGGACGTCGATCTCCCGGAGGACGTCCGGGAGGGACGGTCAGTACGCGCCGTACACGTTGTCGATCGAGCCGTACACGGCCGCCGCGTAGTTGCACGCGGCGGTGATGTTCGCGACCGGGTCGTACGGGTCGTACGCCGTGCCGGCGACGTGGTACGCCTGGAAGGTCGGGTCGATGACCTGGAGCAGGCCCTTGGAGGGTGTGCCGGCGGCGGCGTTGGAGTCCCAGTTGTTGATGGCCCAGGGGTTGCCGGAGGACTCGCGGATGATGTTGCGGTAGATGCCGTTGTAGCTGCCAGGGATGCCCTTCTGGGCCATGATCGCGAGGGATTCGCGGATCCAGCCGTCCAGGGTGTTCGGGTACCCGGCGACCGTGGACGACGAGCTGCCGCTCGTGGCGGCCGAGGCGCTGGTCGCGCCGACGACCGGGAGGGCCAGCAGGGCCGTGCCGGCGGCGGCGACGGCGAGGGCACGGGCGAGACGCTTCTTGCGGATTGCAGGCATGGCGGTGTTCCTCTCCGGCGCCTGCGAGGTGAGCTGTCGGGT
>NZ_LIRL01000497.1:605-1443 GCF_001419795.1 Streptomyces niveiscabiei | reverse complement strand
CGGCGGAGCATGATCACCGGAAGCTTTGAACCCGGCGGACCAGGGAGGCACCTCCCCGGCGGTCCCCCAAAAGATCATGATCAAGGTCCCCTCCCCGGGGTGATCATGGTTTTCGATTACCCTGAGTCATCATCTGGCTTGCCTCGGCGGGTAGGCCGACCACCAGGGGCGACGCTCGCTCGACGGTCCGGGCGCAGTCCGGGGCGCGAGGGCAGCCCGCAGTTTGGCCATGCCTTCGTGCAGCGCGTCGAGTGCATCGGCGCCGGTCTGCCCGACATTGCCGATGAGCAGCGTGTCGCCTGGCTTCAGCAGGCTGGTGCGGCTGGCGTCGGTCATCGGTTCCATCCTCCGGGCTGCGCGTGCGCGGTGTGGCTGCTGTGGCACGGGCCGCACAACCCGCGGCCATACCGTGGGTCGTTGGGGTCGAGGCCGGCGGCGACCAGGGCCCGGCGGTCCTTCGGGTAGTGATCGGCGTGGCGGGACGGCTTGCCGCACGGGGCACCGTGCCCGTGGCTCTCGTCACCGCAGACGCACGTTGGGTCTCGCTGAAGGACCGGTCGGCGGAAGCGGTCTTCGTGCTCGGCGTCGTAGCCGCGTTGCCGTGCGCTGCCTCGGCGCTGTTCTGCGGCGCGGCGGTGGGCGTCGCACTTGCTGTGCTGCGTGAATTCCGGGCACCCAGGGGTGGAGCAGACGCGCCAGCTGCGGGACTTGGCCATGGCACCTCCGCTACCGTGTCGCACCTTGGGGGTGGTGACCATGAAGCCGGATGCTTCGGTTGGGATCGTCGTGGCGGGCCTGGTGCTGATCATCGGCTGTCGGCTGATCACGTGGTGGCCCG
>NZ_LIRL01000497.1:381-573 GCF_001419795.1 Streptomyces niveiscabiei | reverse complement strand
GCCTGTGTTTTGGGCACAGGTGTACACGCAGATCGTGACACTGCTCTGACCTGCGGTCAAGCGGCGTTGTTGCGGCGGCGGGTTGCGGCGTAGGCGGCGACCTCGCTGGCGGAGTACCAGGGTTGGCGGGGGGTGCCGCCGGTGCGGGTGAGGTGGCCGCGTCGTACGAGTTTGCGGACGGTGCCGAGGTCG
>NZ_LIRL01000497.1:0-276 GCF_001419795.1 Streptomyces niveiscabiei | reverse complement strand
GCACTCCCAGCAGCGCGGGCAGTCGCATCCGCATGCGTGCCCGTCGGGGCCCTGGCACTGGCAGTAGCAGCCGGATTCGCCGCAGGGCATTTCGTCGCTCATGGGGTCAGCCTCTCGCAGGGGTGTGACAGCGGGGTGATTCAGCGGGCGTCGGGGCTGATGCCGGCCTGTTCGCGCATCGCGCGGTCCGACTGTTCGTTGTGCTGCTGGCGCTGCTCGGGCGTCCAGTCGGCGACGCGGGCCGGGAGCGAACTGACGGTCTCGGCGAGCTTCTTG
>NZ_LIRL01000496.1:274-15148 GCF_001419795.1 Streptomyces niveiscabiei | reverse complement strand
TCTTTTTAGGGGCGCGGGGCTGTATCTGATTTGCGGCTACCGCCGCGTGGGCGCGACCAGCCACACACCACCCGCCCCCGCCACACAACCGACCCCCCTATTCCATAGGCGCTGTCCTTGGCCACGGCCTCAACTCCTCCAACTGCTCGGCCAGCCTGAGCAATTGCCCCTCACTCCCCGGCTTGCCGACCAGTTGGACAGCGGTCGGCACCCCGGAGGGATGCGTGCCGAGGGGCACAGCCATCGCAGGCCACCCCGTCAGATTCCAAGGCGGCGTGAACGGCGAGTAGTTGGAGTTGACGAGGAGATTCCGCACCCACCCCCGCTCATGCCAGGGCGCCGACTTGGGCGCGCGCCGAGCCAGCGCGGGCGTGAGCAACACGTCGTACTCGGCGAAGAACGGCTCGAACCGCCCCCGCAGCCTCTCCCGGGCCACCCCCTTGCGGACGGCCCCGAGAAACCGCCGCCCCACGGCAGCATGAACCCGGGTCCGCCGAACGAGCAGCCGAGGATCGAGCGGCTGCGCGTCGACAGCGGTCCCGGCGGTCCAGTACGCCAGAGAGGTAGCCGCAAGAGAGAGGGGATACGGCGGATCAGCACGCCGCACCCGATGCCCCGCCCCGCTCAGCACCCGAGCCGCCTCGCGCGCGGCGACCACGTACGGCTCGCTGACGGGCGTACCGGCGACAGGGCTCCGCACGGACGCGGCGATCCGCAGGAACCCGGGAGACGCGGGCCGCGTGACCTCCGTGCCGGCGAGGACGGACAGCATGAGCCGGGCGTCGCCGACGGTGGTCGCGAGGGGCCCGTTCTCGGAGAGCCCGAACCAGTCACCGTCCCCGATCCCGGCCGGTACGAGCCCGTGGCCGGGCTTGATGGTGACGAGCCCGCAGTTCGCGGCCGGAATCCGCAGGGACCCCATGCCGTCGTTGCCGAGGGCGATCGGCACCATCCCGGCGGCGACGGCGGCGGCGCTCCCCCCGGAGGACCCGCCGGCCGTGCGGGCGAGGTCCCAGGGGTTGCGGGAGGTCCCGTGCACCCCCTCGGTCGTCCCGAAGACGCACAGCTCGGGCACGTTGGTGAGCCCCACGACGATCGCCCCGGCGGCCCGCAGCCGGGCGACGGTGACGTGATCCTCGGCGGACGGCGTGTCGGGCGTGGCGGCGGACCCGGCCCGCAGCGACTCGCCCCGCACAGCGAGGTTGTCCTTGACCGCCAACGGCACTCCGGCAAGGGGCAGTTCGCCCAGATCATCGCGCGCGGCCAGCTCATGTGCCTCGGCCAGCGCGGCGTCCTTGCGGACGACCCGGAACGCCCCCACCGCCCCGTCGAGCCGCTCGATGCGGGCCAGGTGCTCGGCGACGACCTCGCGCGGGGTGGCCCGCTTCTCGCGGACGGCGGCGGCGATCTCTGCGGCGGTCCGGCCGACCCAACTGGTCACGGGCGCTCCTCGGGGTACGGGGTGTGGGAGAACTCTGCCTCCCGTGGTGCGTACACGTCGAGATCTTCCCGGAACCGGCTCGGTACCGCCTCCGGAGAAGCCCCCGTCCCATCCGATCAATCGGTCCCCTCCTGCCCCATTGACAGCCAACTCCCGCGGCCCGACCATTCGATACATCCGATGACCTGGGGGCCTTGTATGCGGGCTTGTCGTCAGATCCTTGGTGCCGTGACAGCGGCCCTCCTTCTCTTCGCCGCGCCGCCCCCGGCGACGGCGTCGACCGCCGCACAGCCGCCGGTCACCGTCCCGGCCCTCACCGACTGGACGCCGGAGCCCGGGAGTTACGCCTACGGCACCGGCACCCGCCTGATCGCGGGCACCCCGGCCGAGCACCGCGTCGCCACCGTCCTCGCCGACGACCTGCGCGACGCCGGACACGGCACGGTCCCGGTCACCGACGGCACACCGCACGCTGGGGACGTCGTCATCGACGTCGACCCGGCCCGTACGGCTCTCGGCGCCGAGGGCTACGAGCTGCGGTCGGGCGATACCCTCGCGGTGACCGGCGCCACCGAGACCGGCGCCTTCTACGGCACCCGTACGGTCCTCCAACTCCTCGCGCAGGGCGAGCGGTTGCCGGGCGGGCGGACCGTCGACACGCCCCGCTATCCGCAGCGCGGGGTCGGTGTCTGCGCCTGCTACATCCACGTCTCGATGCCCTGGCTGGAGAACCTCGTCCGGGAGATGAGCTACCACAAGCTCAACCAACTCCTCCTGGAACTCAAGGTGAAGAGCGACGCCCACCCCGAGGCCAACACCTGGGGCTACTACTCCAAGGACGAGATCCGCCGCCTGGTCGCCCTCGGTGAGCGCTACCACGTCGAGATCGTTCCGGAGATCAACTCCCCGGGCCACATGGACCCTTGGATCGAGAACCGCCCCGACCTCCAGCTCACCGACGCCGGCGGCGTCAAGCAGCCCAGCCGCCTCGACGTCACCCAGCAGGCGGCGTTCACCTACTACACGAGCCTGATCGACGAGTACGCGGAGGTCTTCCCCGCCCGCGCCTGGCACATGGGCGCCGACGAGTACATGCTCGGCTCCGACTTCGCCAAGTACCCCCAGATCCTGGCCTACGCCCGCCAGAAGTACGGCGCGAACGCCACGCCCCAGGACGCCTTCGTCGACTTCGTGAACCGCGTCCAGGCGTACGCGGCCACGAAGGGAAAGAGGCTCCGTATCTGGAACGACGGCCTCACCGGCGCGAACACCGTCCCCGTCGCCCCCGGCACGACGGTCGAGCACTGGCTGAACGTCGCCGTGAAACCGAGTCAACTCATCGCCCAGGGCTACCCGTTGCTGAACGCCGCCTACGCCCTCTACCTGATCCGGGGCGGCTTCCACTCCGACACCGCCGGTCTGTACGACCAGAGTTGGGACCCGCGCAGCTTCGAGGGCGAGAAGGTCGCCTCCGCCACCGGCATCGTCGGCGCGAAGATCAGCCTGTGGCCCGACAACGGACGCGGCGAGACCGAGAACGAGGTCGCCACCGCCCTCTGGCCCGCCCTGCGCCACATCGCACAGGCCACCTGGGGCGACCCCCACCCCGACACCACGTACGCCCAATTCACCGCACGCGGCACAGCAGTTGGGCACGCGCCGGGGTGGCGGGACCTCACGCGCGTACCGGTCGCGAACGGCCGCTACACCCTGGGCGCGGGCGGACGCTCGTACGGGACGTACGACCTGGCGCGCACCGCCGACGGATACGCGACCCTCCGCGCCTCCGACGGCTGTCTCGACATCCGGGGCGGCAGGCTCACCCTCAACACCCCGCTCCAGCCCGGAGTCGTCGCGACCCGCGCGGCCTGCGACGCGGGCAGCACCGTCCAGCGCTGGGAACTCCAGCCCGTCCCCGGCGGCCACCTGCTGGTGAACGCGATCACCCGGATGGCGATCAGCGCGACGTCCGACGGGCGGCTCGCGCAGTACCCGCCGGACCAGAAGCCGCCCACCGTATGGCAGTTGAGCTGAGGAGAGCCGATGCCTGTCTCACGCCGTGTGTTCGTCGCGTCGGCCGTCGCGGCCGTGGCGGCCGGGGTGCCGTCGGGGGCGAACGCGCTGCCGGGAAGCACACCCCCTGTCCGTGCCGACCTCTCCCGCATCCCCGTCCTCCCCACCGACACCGAGGCCGACCTCGTCCGCAAGGCGTCCCAACTCCGGCCCACCGCGCGGCAGTTCGCGTGGCAGAGCCTGGAGCGGACCGCGTTCCTGCACTTCGGGGTGAACACGTTCACCGGCCTGGAGTGGGGGACGGGGGACGAGGACCCGGACGTCTTCCAGCCCACCCGCCTCGACACCGACCAGTGGGCGAGAGCCCTGCGGGACGGCGGCTTCAAGCTCGCGATCCTCACCGTCAAGCACCACGACGGCTTCGTGCTCTACCCCACCCGGTACACCAACCACTCGGTGGCGTCCAGCAGTTGGCAGGGCGGCCGGGGTGACGTCCTGCGCTCCTTCGCCGACTCCATGCGGCGGTACGGCCTCAAGACCGGCGTCTACCTCTCGCCCGCCGACGAGAACCAGTACCTCCACGGCGTCTACGCCAACGGCAGCGCCCGCACCGCGCGCACGATCCCGACCCTCACGGCCGCGGACGACCGCACCCCCGCCCGCTTCTGGACGCTCGACGCCACCGACTACGGCGCCCACATGCTCAACACCCTCTACGAAGTGCTCACCGAGTACGGCCCCGTCGACGAGGTCTGGTTCGACGGCGCGCAGGGCCACATCCCGCCGGACAAGGTGGAGAGCTACGACTGGGACAGCTGGTACACCCTGGTCCGCGACCTGGCCCCGGACGCGACGATCGCGGTCACCGGCCCCGACGTCCGCTGGGTCGGCAACGAGGCGGGGCTCGCCCGCGAGAACGAGTGGAACACCATCCCCGTCAAGGAGAACCAGTACGGCCGCACCGACTGGGCCCTGTCCTACGACACCGCCGACCAGGGCAGCCGGACCGCGCTCGTGCGGGCCCGGCCGAACACCGACTTCCTCCAGTGGTGGCCCGCCGAGTGCGACGTGTCCATCCGTGACGGCTGGTTCTACCACGCGGACCAACAGCCCAAGTCCGTCGCCCAGTTGGCGGAGATCTGGTTCGGCTCGGTGGGCCGGGGCGCGGTCCTGCTCCTCAACGTCCCGCCGGACACGGAGGGGCTGCTCCACGCGTCCGACGTCACCCGGCTGCGGGAGTTCCGCGAGCGCGTCGACCGTGAACTCCCCTACGACCTGGCCCTGGACGGCCGTACGACGTCCGGGCCGAACCAGGTCACCGTGGAACTCCCCGCCGACACCGACGTCGACCGGGTCCGCCTCGCCGAGGACATCCGCGAGGGGCAGCAGGTCGAGGCGTTCGTCGTGGAGGCGCTGCGCGGGGGCGTGTGGACGCAGGTCGCGCGGGCCGGGACGATGGGGGCGAGCCGTGTCCTGCGGCTGTCCGCGCCCGTGCGGGCCCGGCAGTGGCGGGTCCGCGTGACGGGGGCGCGGGTCGCGGCGGTCCGCGTCGCGGAGTTCCGGCTGTACAGGTCGGCGGTCTGAGCTGGGAGGCTCTGTGGGTGAGGTACGGGTGTCGGCGCGGGACTCCCTCGTACGGGTGCGGGCCGGTGACGACGTCGTCGTCGAACTGCCCGAGAACCCGTCGACCGGCTACCGCTGGGAGATCACCGGCATCGAGGGCCTCGACGTGACCGGCGACGACCACACCCCGGCCCCGCCCGGGCCGGCCGGAGCCGAACTGGTCGGGGCCGGAGGAACCCGCGTCCTCAGGCTGCGCGCCGAGAAGGCGGGGGAGGGGCGGCTGGAGCTGGCGTACCGGCGCCCGTGGGAGGCGGAGGGGGAGAACGAGGGGGAGTACGCGCTCCGGGTCACCGTGGTCTGACGTACGGCCCGCTCTCCTCCTCCGACCCGGGGGCCGCTACCAGAGGTAGATCTCGTGGACCATCCCGTCCGACTCCTCGCGGAACGAGATCGCGTGGTTGGTCTGGCGGGCCTGGGACGCCAGGGTCGTCAGGGCCGTGAACGCCCAGTCCGTGGCGTTGTAGATCTTCTTCCAACCGCCGCCCTTGACGCGGAAGTAGGCGTTGCGGGTCTGGTTGATGCACCACAGGCCGTCGACGACGACGTTCTGCGTCCAGGTCCCGGTGATCGCGGTGCCGGCCTGTGCCGCCGCGAGCTGCCCGGCGGAGGTGAGTGTCGGGCGTGCCTCACCGGCCGGGGTCAGCTCGAACCGCTGGACCATGGCGTCCCCGGCGGGTTTCCCCGAGGCGCCGAGCGCACCCCCGGCGGGGCCGGCGTCGACGCCGGGCGGGAGCAGGACGGGCCGACCGGCCTCGTCCTGGGCGGCGGAGGAGCGGGCCTCCTGGGTCGCGGGCCGGTGCTGGGGTCCTGCCTGCGTGTCCTGTCGCTGCGGGCTCATCGTCGTGCCCTCCGTTTCCTGTCGCGCCCGGCTCACCAGGCGTAGATCTGCTGGACGGTGCCGCTGTCCTCGTAGAGGCCGACCTTCGCGCCGTTCGCCTTGGACGCGGCGAGTTCCGCGAGCATCGCCGCGTCGGTCGCGCCCACCGAGCCGTTGAGGCTGAGCCAGCCGCGCAGTTCGCCGTACGCCCACACGTTCGCGTCGGCCTCGTTGCTCCACAGCGCGAGGATGCGCTGGTCGGGCAGCCAGTCGCGGATGACGGTGCCGAGGAAGCCGAGGGTGTGCCAGGACTCGATCGAGCACTCGCCGTACCCGATGCGGAAGAAGCCCTGCTCGCCCCAGCCGGGGCCCCAGCTGTTCTTGGCGATCCAGCACTGCTGGGCGTCGTCGTAGCCGACGAGGGTGACGCAGTGGCCGCCGGCCAGGGAGCCCGTCCGGTGGCGGTAGACGCCGCCCGCGTAGGAGAAGAAGTCCTGGTAGACGTAGAAGCAGGCGACGACCGAACCGTAGGCGGAGATCAGCTCCTTCATCGTCGCCGGGTTGTTCGCCTGCTGCCAGGACCGCGCCTTGACCAGCCGGTTCGGCCAGTCCGCGTTGAGCTTCGAGCAGTCCTGGTCACCGGCCGTGTACGGGAAGTACGCGTCGATCGTGACGCCCGAGTCGCGCGCCTTGTCGGCGAGGGGCTCGGGCAGCCAGCCGGAGCCGCAGGTGGCGCCCGCCGCACGGCCGTAGCAGTAGTACGCCTGCGCCTCGGAGAGGTCGACGTCGAGGTTCGGTGTGCGGTTCGTGTACCGGGTGACGTGCTCCAGCGTCGCGACGGACCCGAAGGCGACGCAGGACCCGCATCCGCCCTGGTCCTTCACCGGCGTCGTGTAGTTCGCGCCGCCGATATTGCGCAGGTCGAAGGCGCTGGGCGCGCCGACCGAGTCGGCGGTCGCGGCGAGGGCGGCGGCGCGGTCGCTCTGCCGGGCGCTCTCGGCCTCGGCCACCTCGTGTTCCTGGACGGGGACACCGAGACGGAGCACGCGCTGTGCCTCGGTGAGGGAGGTCATGCTGGTGACGGCCATGCGCCACGGGTTGCCCGCGTCGTCGAGCACCGACCTGAGGTGGCCGAGGTCGAGCGGGTCGTTGACAGGCATGGTGGAACCTCCTCGCTGCTGCGGAACACGGAGGCTAGTCAGAGAACGCAAAGGGCGTGAATACGACGGAATGCGGAGCCGGGTACGGAGTTGTCCGGCCCCCTGCGTTGTGGAGTGCCAACCCCCGGTCAGTGCAACCGCTTTCGGAAACCCGCCTGTCAAATCCCCGTCGGGCGAGGTCGTTTCCTCAGGCGCTCAACTGGGCCCGGAGCCACTCCTCGACCTCGCCGACGTGCGCGGCGGCAGCCGCCCGCGCCGCTTCCGGGTCCCGTGCCGTGAGCGCCCGGTGGATCGCGGCGTGTTCGCGGCGGGTCCGGTCGAAGGCGCCCTCCTCCTCGTAGCCGCGCCACACGCGGGCGCGGAACGTGCGCGAGGACAGGCCCTCCAGGATCGCGGCCATCGTCTCGTTCCCGGCGGCGACCGCGATGGCCCGGTGGAAGGCGAGGTCGTGCGCGAGGATCACCTCCGGGTCGTCGGTCGCGTTCATCGCCGCCAAGTGCTCGGCGACCTCGGCGAGTTGGACGTCCGTGATGCGCGCCGCCGCCAGCGCCGTGGCCGTCGACTCCAGCACCCGCCGCACTTCGAGGAGTTCCACGAGCCGCGCCCCTCGCGAGAGGTCGGCGACGACACCGAACGTCTCCAGCAGGTCCCCGGCGTCCAGCGCGGTGACGTAGATCCCCGACCCGTGCCGCGCCTCCAGGACCCCGAGGACGGTGAGCGCCCGGATCGCCTCCCGCATCGAGCTGCGGGACATCCCGAGCTGGGCGGCGAGGTCCCGCTCGGTCGGCAGCCGCTGGCCCGGCTCCAGGAGCCCTTCCGCGATCATCGCCTTGATCCGCTCGATGGCGCGCTGCGTCACCGTGCCCTGTCGCGGGGCGGTCCCCGTGCTGTCGTCCACCGTCGTCCTCCTGAAGCCGTGCGGGGAGTCTAGCGACCGAAGTGGTCGGACCACTCTGTGAGAAAATCCGGACCGAACCGCTTCAAGGGGTGTTGGAGAGGGAAATTGGTCTGATAAATATGCAGGGCTGATCCGACCGAGAGGGGTCCCGTGAGCCCACGCATCACCGCCGTCGACACCCACGACATCCGCTTCCCCACCTCGCGGGAGCTCGACGGCTCCGACGCGATGAACCCGGACCCGGACTACTCCGCCGCCTACGTCGTCCTGCGCACGGACGCCGCCGACGGCCACGAGGGGCACGGCTTCACGTTCACCATCGGCCGGGGCAACGAGGTCCAGGTCGCCGCGATCGACGCCCTGCGCGCGCACGTCGTCGGCCGCGACGTCGCCGAGATCTGCGCGGACCCCGGAAGCGTCAGCCGCGCCCTGATCGGCGACAGCCAGCTGCGCTGGCTGGGACCGGAGAAGGGCGTGATGCACATGGCGATCGGCGCCGTCGTCAACGCCGTCTGGGACCTCGCCGCCAAACGCGCCGCCAAACCCCTGTGGCAGCTCCTCGCCGACGCCGACCCCGAGTGGCTCGTCGCCCAGATCGACTTCCGCTACCTCACCGACGCCCTCACCCCCGCCGAGGCCCTCGACCTCCTGCGCCGGGGCAAGGAGGGCGCCGAGGAGCGGCGTACGGCCCTCCTGGAGCGCGGCTATCCCGCGTACACGACGTCCGCCGGGTGGCTCGGGTACGGCGACGAGAAGCTCGCGCGGCTCGCCGCCGAGGCCGTCGCGGACGGGTTCACGCAGATCAAGCTGAAGGTCGGCGCCGACCTCGACGACGACGTACGCCGCTGCCGGGTCGCCCGCGACGTGGTCGGCCCCGGCGTCCGCATCGCCGTCGACGCCAACCAGCGCTGGGACGTCGAGGAGGCGATCCGCTGGACCAACGCGCTCGCCCCCTTCGACCCGTACTGGATCGAGGAGCCCACCAGCCCCGACGACATCCTCGGCCACGCCGCCGTACGGCGCGGTGTCGCGCCCGTGAAGGTCGCCACCGGCGAGCACGTCCAGAACCGGATCGTCTTCAAGCAGCTCCTCCAGGCCGGCTCCCTCGACATCCTCCAGCTCGACGCGGCCCGCGTCGGCGGGGTCAACGAGAACCTCGCCATCCTGCTGCTCGCCGCCAAGTTCGGCGTGCCCGTCTGCCCGCACGCGGGCGGCGTCGGCCTGTGCGAACTCGTCCAGCATCTCTCGATGTTCGACTATGTGGCTCTATCAGGGACGATTGAGGACAGAGTCATCGAGTATGTGGATCATTTGCACGCCCACTTCCTTGATCCGGTGGTCATCAGGGAAGGTCACTACATGGCACCGACCACGCCGGGCTTCTCCGCCGCCATGCGGCCGGAGTCCCTCGCGCGCTACCGGTTCCCGGACGGTGCCTTCTGGCTCGCGGACCTGAAGGAGAACGAGGCGGCATGAACGACTTCGAGGGGCTCACGGCACTGGTCACGGGCGGCGCCTCCGGCATCGGCCGGGCCACCGCCGACCTGCTGGCGGAGCGCGGCGCACGCGTCGCCGTGCTCGACCTCGACCCGTCCGGCGTCGACAAACCCCTGACCGGCCACCGCGCCGACGTCTCCGACGACGCCTCCGTACGCGCCGCGGTGGAGGCCGCCGTCACCGGCCTCGGCGGCCTCGACATCCTGATCAACAACGCGGGCATCGGCGCCCAGGGCACCGTCGAGGACAACGACGACACCGAATGGCACCGCGTCTTCGACGTCAACGTCGTCGGCATGGTCCGCACCACCCGCGCCGCCCTCCCGCACCTGCGCGCCTCCGACCACGCCGCGATCGTCAACACCTGCTCGATCGCCGCGACCGCCGGACTGCCCCAACGGGCCCTGTACGGCGCCACGAAGGGCGCGGTGCTCTCCCTGACCCTCGCGATGGCCGCCGACCACCTCCGCGAGGGCATCCGCGTCAACTGCGTCAACCCCGGTACGGCGGACACCCCGTGGGTCGGCCGCCTCCTCGACGCCGCCGACGACCCGGCCGCCGAACGCGCCGCCCTGGAGGCCCGGCAGCCGTCCGGGCGCCTGGTCAGCGCGGCCGAAGTCGCCGCCGCCATCGCCTACTTGGCGAGCCCGCTCGCGGGCGCGACGACCGGCACGTCCCTCGCGGTGGACGGCGGCATGCAGGGGCTGCGGCTGCGGCCGGTGAAGCAGTGAGCCGCCTCGGCCGGACCGGCGTCGACGTCACCGCGCTCGGCTTCGGCGCCGCCGGCATCGGCAACCTCTTCACCCCGCTCACCGACGAGCAGGCCACCGAGGCGGTAACCGCCGCCTGGGACAAGGGAATCCGCTACTTCGACACGGCCCCCCACTACGGACTCGGCCTCTCGGAACGGCGGTTGGGCGCGGCCCTGCGCGACCGCCCGCGCGACGGGTTCACGATCTCGACCAAGGTCGGCCGCCTCCTGGAACCCGCCGAGGCCACCGGCGACGACCTCGCCGAAGGCTTCGCGGTCCCCGACTCCCACCGCCGCGTCTGGGACTTCAGCGCCGACGGCGTACGCCGCGGCCTGGAGTCCAGCCTCGAACGCCTCGGCCTCGACCGCGTGGACGTCGTCTACCTCCACGACCCCGACGACCACGCCCGCCAGGCGTTCGACGAGGGCTACCCGGCGCTGGAGAAGCTCCGCTCCGAGGGGGTCGTGGGAGCCATCGGCGCCGGCATGAACCAGACGGCGATGCTCACCCGGTTCGTGCGGGAGACGGACGTCGACGTCGTGCTGTGCGCGGGGCGTTACACGCTCCTCGACCGCAGCGCCCTCACCGACCTGCTCCCGGCCGCCGAGGAGCGGGGCGTCTCGGTGGTGATCGGCGGCGCCTTCAACTCCGGCCTGCTGGCGGACCCGAAGCCGGGCGCCACCTACAACTACACCGCCGCGCCGCAGGAGTTGCTGGACGAGGCGCTGCGCCTCAAGGCGGTCGCCGACCGGCACGGGATCACCCTGCGGGCCGCGGCGCTCGCGTTCTGCGCCGCGCATCCGGCCGTCGCGAGCGTGCTCGTCGGCGCCCGGTCGGCGGCCGAAGTCGTCGACGGGGCCGAACAGTTCGCGACCCCGGTGCCGGACGCCTTCTGGAAGGAGGCCGGGCTGTGAGGATCGCCCTGCACACCACGGTCCGGGCCGACCGGATCACGGAGTACGAGGCCGCACACCGGGAGGTGCCCGCCGAACTCACGGACGCCATCCGTGCCGCCGGGGCGTCCTCCTGGACCATCTGGCGCAGCGGCACCGACCTCTTCCACGTCCTGGAGTGCGAGGACTACGGCCGCCTGCTCGCCGAGCTGGAGAAGCTGCCGGTCAACGTGGCGTGGCAGGCGCGGATGGCGGAACTGCTCGACGTCGTCCACGACTACTCCGGCGAGGGCGCGGACGCCGGGCTGCCGGTCGTCTGGGAGCTGCCGTGAGCGGGGAGACGTCGTGACCGTCGACGCCCACCACCACGTCTGGGACCTGTCGGTCAGGGACCAGGACTGGATCCCCGAACACAGCCCGCTCCGCCGGGACTTCGCCCTCGCCGACCTCGCCCCCGAGGCGCGGGCGGCGGGCGTCGACCGGACGGTGCTCGTCCAGACGGTCACCGTCGCCGAGGAGACCCCCGAGTTCCTCGCCCTGGCCGACGCGCACGACCTCGTCGCGGGCGTCGTCGGCTGGACCGACCTCACCCACCCCGGCATCGCCGAGGAACTCGCGCGGCTGCGTGAACTCCCGGGCGGCGCCTACCTGAAGGGCATCCGGCACCAGGTCCAGGGCGAATCCGACCCGGGGTGGCTCCAGCGCCCCGACGTCCGGCGCGGCCTGCGCGCGGTCGCCGAGGCGGGGCTCGTCTACGACCTGGTGGTGGTCCCGCACCAACTCCCCTCCTGCGTCAGGGCCGTCGGCGAGCACGACGACCTGGTCTTCGTCCTCGACCACCTCGGCAAACCGTTCATCTCCTCCGGCCTGCGCGCCACCTGGGTGGGCGACCTCCGCGCCTTCGGCCAGCACCCCAACACGGTCGGCAAGCTCTCCGGGCTGGTCACCGAGGCCGGCGCCGGCTGGCAGGCCGCCGATCTGCGGCCGTACGTGGACATCGCGCTGGAGTCCTTCGGCCCCGGCCGGCTGATGTTCGGGTCGGACTGGCCGGTGTGCACGGAGGTCGCGAGCTATGCGCAAGTCCTCGCGGCGGCCGAGGAGTTGACCGACCCCGGGGACCGGGAGGCGATCTTCGAGGAGAACGCCGTCCGGGTCTACGGCCTCTGAACCGGGCGATCCAGACGGGTCGGCGACAGGAACTCGCGGACGTAGGTCCGGTGCCAGCAGGCGCCCGTCCGCCTCAACTCCCGCCGGTCCGTGTACCGGTAGCGGAAGAGGCGGGCGCGGAGGTAGCGGGGCGGCCGGTCGAAGGGGGCCCGGCGCAGGAGCTTCAGCGTCGCCGGGTCGCCCTCCAGGAGGCGTTCGACCAGGGTCGTGAACCAGGTGCCCGCGTACTCGGGGGACAGGCCGACGAACCACAGCATCCAGTCCAGGCGCAGATGGTAGGGGGCGAACTGGCGGGGCCAGCGCTTCGGGTCGCCCGGTTTGCCCTTGAACTCGTACTCCCGCCAGCCCTGTTCGGCGTGGGGGACCTCGTCGAGCGTGCCCTCGATGACCACCTCGTACCGGGTGCGGCTGACGCTGCCGAAGGCGCCGTAGGAGTTGACCAGGTGCAGGGGGTCGAAGGAGCGGTTCATGACCTGGCGGCGGGAGAGCATGTTGCGGACGGGGTGGCGGCTCAGGAACAGGAGCAGGGCCGCGACGGCGAGCACCAGGACCTCGTACCAGAGGGGCGTCTCGGGGAACTCCCTTCGCTGGGAGGGGAGTTCGATCACCGACAGGGCCAGGGTGATCGTCAGCCAGTTCAGCCAGGCGAAGTTGCCCGACAGGACCAGCCAGAGCTGGGTCAGGATCATCAGGGAGGCCGCCGCCGTCGCCACCGGCTGCGGGGTGAACAGCAGGAACGGGACGACGAGTTGGGTGACGTGGTTCGCCGCCGCCTCCACGCGGTGCACCGGGCGCGGGAGATGGTGGAAGAACCAGCTCAGCGGGCCCGGCATCGGCTGGGTCTCGTGGTGGAAGTCCAGGCACGTCAGCTTCCGCCAGCACGCGTCGCCGCGCAGCTTGATCAGGCCCGCCCCGAACTCGACGCGCAGCAGCAGCCAGCGCAGCAGGAGCAGCACCGGCAGGGGCGGGGCGACCTCGTCGTTGCCGAGGAACACCGCGAGGAACCCGGTCTCCAGGAGCAGGGACTCCCAGCCGAAGCCGTACCAGGTCTGGCCGACGTTCACGATCGACAGGTACAGGACCCAGGGGAGCAGCCACAGCAGCATCGCGGCCCACAGGGGCAGCAGCGCGTCCGCACCGGCCAGCAGGGCCGCCGACAGCGCGCAGCCCGCCCAGGCGCAGGCCCCGAAGAAGCGGTCGGAGTAGTGGAGCTGGAAGAGGCTCGGGGCGCTGCGCAACGGGACGCGGGCGGTGAAGCGTGGGACGGGGAGCAGGCCGCGTGTCCCGAGCAGGGCGCGGAACTGGAGGGCGGCGGTGAGGAACGCGCACAGGTAGACGGCGGCGAGGGCACGCTGGAAGAGGAGGCGGCTCAGCCAGGCGGTGTCGGAGGTGAACCAGTCCATGGTCGTGACTCTCGGTGGTGGGGTTGTCCGCTTGTATGACGCCTGTCGCTCTCCCGGTCGTGAAAGACCCTAAACCCTGTCACAGTGGGCGCATGCCGGACGACTGGCCCGCGCGCCCGGACCCGGTCCTGGCGCTCAACCGCATGGGCAGCTTCGAGTGGGACCTGGACTCCGGGCGGTTCCTCATGGACGCGCGGGCCCACGAGATCTTCGACCTGCGGCCCGACGAGTACGACGGGAACCCGGAGACCCTGAGCGTGCGCGTGCCGAGGGCGGAGGGCGAGCGGCTGGACGCGCTGGTCGCGCAGGCGATCAAGGACGGCAGCGAGAACTACGGCTGCTACTTCCGGCTCCAGCGCCGCGACGGCACCCTGTGCTGGACCCACACGCAGGGCCACATCAGCCGCGACGACACGGGCCGCCCCCGCCGCATCGTCGGCATCGTCCGCGACGCCACCCAGGAGCTGGACGACCTCGCGCGCCGCTGGGAGGAGACCGCACGCGACGACGCGCGCCGCGAGCAGACCAACGTCGTCCAGCTCACCACGGCCGCGCTCGCGCACGCGCGCACCGTGCAGGACGTCATCGACGTCCTCAAGGACACCCAGGGTCTCACCCACCTGGGCGCCACCAGCCTCGTCATGGGCCTCGTCGAGGCGGGCCGCATCCGGCTGGTCGCGGAGGGCCCCGAGGGCAGCTTCGTGCCCGGCACGCTCGTCACCCGGATCGACGAGCCGTACCCGATGAGCGAGGTCGTCCGCACGCTCACCCCGCGCTTCATCGAGTCGCCGCAGGAGTTCGCGGCCGGCTACCCCGTCCTGTGGCCGCACCTCGCCGACCTGCGGATCACCTCCGCCGCCTACCTCCCGCTGATCGTGCAGGCCCGCCCGATCGGCGCGATGGGCCTGCTCTACAACGACCGGCGCGGCTTCACCCCCGAGGAGCGCAACATCCTCGTCGCGCTCGGCTCCAGCATCGCGCAGAGCCTCCAGCGCGCCATGTTCTACGAGCAGGAGAAGGACATCGCGCAGGGCCTCCAGCAGGCCATGCTGCCGCGCACCATCCCCAGCGTCCCCGGCGCCGAGATCGCCGTCCGCTACCGGGCCGCGACCATCGGCGGCTCCCTCGGCCGGGACATCGGCGGCGACTGGTACGACCTGATCCCGCTGCCCGGGGGCAAGGTCGGCGCGGTCATCGGCGACGTCCAGGG
>NZ_LIRL01000496.1:0-189 GCF_001419795.1 Streptomyces niveiscabiei | reverse complement strand
CCTCGCCACCGGCGTCGTCCAGGCCGTCCGCGCGGGCCACATCGACCCCCTGCTGCGCGCCGCCGACGGCACCTGCCGCCGCCTCACCGTCCCCGGCGGCCTCCCCCTCGGCCTCTCGGCGGAGTTCGGGGGCCTCGCGTACCCCGTCAGCACGCTGGAACTCGACCCCGGCGACCTGCTCCTGCTGTG
>NZ_LIRL01000495.1 GCF_001419795.1 Streptomyces niveiscabiei | reverse complement strand
TTCACCGGACGTACCCGTCCCACGCGGGGACGGGTACGTCCGGTGAAGAAGGTCCGGGAGCGCGACAGACGTCGCACTGCGGATCCGGCGCCACGGATCCGGGCTGAGCCAGGCAGAGTTGTAGACCTGAGGCTCAGTCAACGTCAAGGCATCGCGCAGAAGTTGGTGATGTGACGCACCGTCAGAAAATCATGGCTGTGAGCGGTACACCATGGGTAGCGCCATGATCCATGGCTGACGCACAATGAACACCCTTTTTCCACAACTCCCTTGACCCGTACTTGTAACCATCGGTAACTTCCTGGCTTGGCTACTGCCGCGTAACGAGAACGACCGTACGACTTCCGGGAGTTGTGGGGAGCGTGCGCGACAGCCGCTGTCCGCGCCAGGACAACGCGCCACAAAGCAACCTGCATGTACTAATGCCCATGGGAGCAGACATGGCCTCGTCCCCGGACGTCACACCGTCCGCCGAGAACACACCCGGGAGTCCGGGTAGCGGTACCACCGAAAGACGCGGCAGGGTCCGTGGCCGCCGCGCCGCGATCCTCGCGGTCCCCGCCACCGTCGCCGCCGCGACGCTCGCCGTCCTGACCGCCGAGGGTGTCCTCGGCGTCCAGTTCGCGATCTCCGGCATGCCGTTCGTCGTCAAGGCCGACCTGCTCGAAGGGAAGGGTTTCGAGCAGTACGGCGGGCTGGACCACATGATCAAGGACAGCCCGAACCAGGGGGACACGGACGGCTCCGTCCTCGTCGTGACCTCGGTCATCGGCAAGGGCGAGCTCACCAACATGTGCCAGTCCGTCGACCTCGGCGGCATCCAGCTCATCCTGACGGCCGGCACCAAGGGCAAGAAGGTCGAGGTGGAGAACCTGGCGATCGACTCGGACGAGATCATGGGCAACGCCGAGTTCACCGACATCGAGATCGGCCGCGACTCCAGCACCTTCGACCGGGTCCCCGGCTACAAGGGCCCCCCGGGCGTCTACGGCCAGCAGGCCAAGACGGTGACCATCCGGAACCTGTACCAGCACAACTACGGCGCGACCGCGGCCGTCTTCAAACTGCCCGACCTGCGCATGAAGTTCTCCACCAGCGGATGCCCGGGGACGTGACCCAGTGACCCAGCACGAACCGCCGGCCGTACCCGAGCCAGGGGCGACCGCGTCCGCCGAACCGGCCGCCAAGGCGCCGGCGCGGCAGCGTTTCCGTCAGTGGCGAGGCCGCCGGCCGTTCGTGGGCGGGGTACTGCTCACCTTCGGCGGCGCCGAGATCCTTCTGACGATGAAGGCGCCGCTGCCGGTGATCCTGCACATCGGCATGCAGGGACTGGCGGGATACCTCCTGCCGTCGCTCATGATCCTGTGCGGCCTGCTGATCCTGTTCAACCCGGCACAGCGGCTGTTCTACTCGGTCACCGCCGTGCTGCTCTCCGTGGGCACCTGGGTGACCTCCAACATCGGAGGGTTCATGGTCGGCCTGCTGTGCGGCCTGATCGGCGGCAGCATGGCCTTCGGCTGGCTGCCCGACCAGGAGCCGCGCCGCACCCGGCGGCAGCGGCGCGAGGAGTCCCGTTCGGCCGCGGAGGCGATGCTCCCCAAGGGGGCCGGGGAGCCCGCCTGAGTCCGTGACCGGCGCCCCTCGGCGCACAGCACGACACCGGCCGGTGCGGACCGCTGCCACGCACAGCGGTCCGCACCGGCCTCGGCGTACCGCGCCCCGGAAAGGCGCGCGGTAACCGTTTGCGGAGCTTTTCCTCCCGGACGCGGGTTCAGGCGGCCTGCGACTGGGCCCGCGCCGCCTCCGACGCCGTCGTCACCGTCGTCGGCTCGACCGGGGGTGCGGGAGTGACGGCCGACGCGGCCACCGGCTCGGACGGCTCCGCCGGGTTCGCGGGGTTCGCGGGGTTCTCTTCCTTCATCGCCTTCGCCTCGCTCTTGAGGATGCGCATCGACTTGCCGAGCGCACGCGCCGTGTCAGGCAGCTTCTTCGAGCCGAAGAGCACGATGACGACGATCGCCACGATCAACAGGTGCCAGGGTTCCAGTCCGTTGCGGAGCATGACCTGATCTCTCTTTCGTCGAGCCTTGTCGGAGTCGCACCCCGGAAGGTTGCTACATTGCGCAACTGTACAACCTAGGGCGAGACACAGTGAGGGCGCCGATGACCGTCACCAGCAGCCGCAGCGCACCGCCGCCACGCCATCGCACCGGCGGCGGCAGACGCTCCGCGCCGCCGAAGCCGGACCGCAGGCGCCGTACGGGCCCGGGCGGCGGGAGCGGCACGGGCAGAGGCGCCGCGCGGGGCAGGGGCGCGGGAGGCGGCAGGGGCGCGGGGAAGAGCTCCCGCTCACGCCGGATACGCCTGACCCTGACGATCGTCCTGTCCCTGGTGGTCCTGCTCGGCGCGGGCGCCGGCTGGCTGTACCTGAAGCTCGACGGCGACATCAGCACGTTCGACGCGGGCGGCCTGTCCGACAACCGCCCCGAGGACACGGCCGGCGAGAACGTCCTGGTCATCGGCTCGGACGCGCGCACCGACGGCAACGCGGCGCTCGGCGGCGGCGACAAGGACGACATCGGCCGCTCGGACACGGCGTTCCTGCTCCACGTGTACGCCGACCACCAGCACGCCCTCGCGGTCTCCATCCCGCGCGACACCCTGGTGACGATCCCGCCCTGCAAGCTGCCCGACGGCACCTGGTCCGCCGAGCAGCGCAACACGATGTTCAACGCGGCGTTCTCCATGGGGCAGACCGACAAAGGCAACCCCGCCTGCACGCAGAACACCGTCGAGAAGCTGACCGGGCTGCGCGTCGACCACACGGTCGTCGTCGACTTCAAGGGGTTCGCGGCGCTGACGGACGTGGTCGGCGGGGTCGACGTGTGCCTGCCCAACGACATCTACCAGAAGGACCTCAGCCCGAACCGGGCCACGCGCGGCGACCTCCTGTTCAGCAAGGGCGAGCAGAAGGTCTCCGGGCAGAAGGCGCTGGACTACGTCCGGATCCGGCACGGTATCGGCGACGGCTCCGACATAGGCCGGATCAAGCGCCAACAGGCGTTCGTGGCCAGCCTGTTGAAGCAGATCAAGGAGAAGGGGCTGTCCCCGACGAACCTGCTCCCGCTGGCCGAGGCGGCGACCAAGTCGCTCACCGTCGACCCCGGGCTCGGCTCTGCCGACAAGCTGATCTCGTTCGCGATGTCCCTCAAGGACGTCGACCTGCACAACACCAAGTTCGTCACCGTGCCCTGGCGTTACGAGGGTGCGCGCGTCGCGATCGTCGAGCCGGACGCGTCCGCGCTGTGGTCGGCGCTGAAGGAGGACCGGACGATCGACGGCCAGAACGCGGGCGGCAAGAAGAAGGCGGCGGCTCCGACACCGGCGCCAACTCCCGTGTCCGGCGCGGGAATCGACGTAGCCGTCTACAACGGGACGACCGTCCCCGGGCTCGCGGCCAAGGGCGCGGCGAAGCTCACGGGGGCCGGGTTCACGGTGACGGGTACGGCGACGGCCGTCAGCCAGGCCCACGCGACGACGGTCGTGCAGTACGGGCCGGGTCTGGAAAAGAGTGCGCAAACGGTTGCTGCGGCGTTTCCCGGCGCCCGCCTGGAGCAGATCCAGGGAACGGCCCTGAACGTCGTCCTGGGCGACGACTACGCGGGCACGGCCGACGCCGGAACCGCCTCGCCGACCCCGTCGGCCGTACCGTCCCAGGTCGCCGCGGACGCGCGCTCGGCGGACGACAACCCGTGCTCGAACCTGACGTACGGCTGAGGCGGGGATGCGGAGTGCGGCTACGGCTGCCGGCGGGCCAGCGGCCTGAGTGCGAGCGCGTACAGCAGCAGTACCGCCCCCAGCATCAGGTAGTACGGCAGCGGCAGCCCCGTCATGCCGAGCGCGCCGCCCAGCGGGCTCGGCGGCAGGAGCAGGCCGACGCCGATCAGGACCGTCGCCGCCCAGCCGACCGGCCCCGGGCGGCGGCCCCCGCGTACGGCGTGCCGGCCGGCCCGCAGCAGGACCATCACCAGCGCCTGCGTGAGGAGGTTCTCGGTGAACCAGGCGGAGTGGAAGAACGCCTCGTCGTCCACCTCGTCGGGGCCGCGCAGCCCGTACGCGAGGATGCCGAAGGTCGTGAGGTCGGCGACCGCGTTGAGCGCGCCGAAGCCGGTGATCAGGGCGAGGAAGGAGCGGGGGCGCAGGACGGTCGGGCGGCGCAGGGCGGACGCGGAGGGGCGGTCGTAGGCGAAGGCGAGCTGCGCCGCGTCGAAGCACAGGTTCTGGACGAGGACCTGCGCGGGGAGCATCGGCAGGAACGGCAGGAGCAGGCCGGCGGAGAGCATCGCGAGGACGTTGCCGAGGTTCGAGGAGAGGGTGACACGCAGGTACGAGGCGATGTTGCCGCTGCTGTAGCGGCCCGCGGTGACCGCGTGCCCGACGGCCGTCAGCTCCTTCTCGCCGAGCACGACGTCCGCGCTCTCGCGGGCCACCGCGCAGGCCGTGCGCGGGGCGATCCCGACGTCCGCCGCGCGCAGGGCGGGCGCGTCGTTCACGCCGTCGCCGAGGAAGCCGACCGTGTGCCCGCGCTCGCGCAGCGCGGCGACGACCCGGGCCTTGTCCTGCGGGGTGCAACGGGAGTAAACGGTTGCTTCGGGTACGTCACCGTCGGCGCCGAGCGTCACCGGCTCGCCCGGGTCGAGCCCGAGGTCCCGGCAGGCGCGGGCCGCCGTACCGGGCGCGTCGCCCGTCAGGACCCGTACGGAGATCCCGCGCGCGGCCAGTCCCCGCAGCGCCTCGGCGGCGCTCGGCGCGAGGGCGTCGCGGAAGGCGACCAGGCCCCGGAAGGTCAGGCCGCGTTCGTCGGCGGGGGTGTAGGGGCGGGTGCGGGCGGTGCGCTCCGCCGTCGCTACGGCCAGCAGCCTCAGGCCGTCGTCCGCCTCCGTCGCCGCGAGTTTCAGCAACCGTTTGCGTTCGGTTTCCGTGAGGTCGCAGCGGGCCAGGACGTCGTCCACCGCGCCCTTCGTGATCAGCAGGTGCGTGCCGGGGCGCCGGCCCCGTACGACCGCCGTCGCGATCCGGCGCCGCGGGTCGAACGGCACGGCGTCGACCCCGTCGTACTCCTCCCCCACCGCGCCCGCCGCGTCCAGCAGCGCCTCGTCCAGGGCGTCCGGGGCGGGCAGTTCGGCGAGCTGGAGCGTCCACCACGCCTGTACGGCGGCCCAGCGCACGACGTCGTCGTCCTCGCCGCCGTCCGTCCCTATGCCGCGCTCCAGCACCGGGCGGTCCTGGGTGAGCGTGCCCGTCTTGTCCACGCACAGCACGTCCACCGCGCCGAGGTCGTGCAGCGCCGGCAGCCGCTTGACGATCACATTGTGCGACCGCGCCAACAGGCTCGCCCCGCGTGCGAGACACGTCGTGACGATCACCGGCAGCATCTCCGGCGTCAGCCCCACCGCCACGGCGACCGCGAACGGCAGCGTCTCCAGGCCCCTGTCCCGCAGGGCGGCGTTCGCCATCAGCACGAGCGGCGGCGTCAGCAGCATGAACCTGATCAGAACCCAGGAGATGCCGTGCACGGACCTGTCGAAGGCGTTTCCGGTGGGGCGTGCCGGGGGTGCGTGGGCGGCGGCGAAGCGGGTGCGGGCACCGGTCGCGAGAACGACGGCGGTGGCGGTGCCGGTGGCGATGTCGCTGCCTTGGAAGCAGAGGTGGGGGGCGGTGAAGGG
>NZ_LIRL01000494.1 GCF_001419795.1 Streptomyces niveiscabiei | reverse complement strand
CCTCACCACCGCCCTGCGCCACGCGGCCCCCGCCCTCGCCGCCTACCTCACGGTCCGCCTCATCTCCCTCGCGGCACTGGCGACCTGGGCCCACCGCCGCCACCACGGCGTCCGCCCGATCCTGTCCCAGGAGTGGGACGCGAAGTGGTACTGGGGTATCGCCACCCACGGCTACACGCACACCCTCGGCACGGCGTACGACGCGAACAACCTGGCCTTCTTCCCCCTGTACCCCTACCTGGTGAAAACCCTCTCGGCGATCACCCACCTCTCCCTCCCCAGTACGGGTCTGGCCGTAGCTCTCACGTCCTCCCTCCTAGCGGCCTGGGGCATCTTCGCGATCGGCGACCACCTCCACGACCGCCGCACCGGCACCCTCCTGACGGTCCTCTGGGCAGCCTGGCCGGTCGCCCTGGTCCAGTGGATGGCGTACACGGAGTCCCTCTTCACGGCCTTGGCGGCCTGGTCCCTCTACGCCACCCTCACCCAACGCTGGCTCCCCGCAGCGACGTTGGCGACCCTGGCCGGCCTGACCCGCCCCACGGGCATCGCGGTAGCCGCAGCAGTCTCGGCAGCAGCCCTACTCTCACTCCGCCACCACCCCTCCCCCAAAACCGCCCTAGCCGCATTCACCGCCCCCCTCGGCTGGTGCGCCTACGTCACCTGGGTCGGCCTCCGCCTCCACCGCTGGGACGGCTACTTCGCGGTCCAACGCCTCTGGCACAACGAATGGACCGGCGGCCACGAAACCCTCCACCGCTTCCGCGAACTCCTGGCCCAGGACTCGACACCGGAACTGTTCCTGATCGGCGTAACCCTGACCCTGATCGCGGCAACAGCCCTCTACGCCCTGTCCGTCTGGGACCGCCAACCACTCCCCCTCCTGATCTTCACAGGCGCCATGCTGACCATCGTCCTCGGCAGCGGCGGCGTCTACTTCCCCCGAGCCCGCTTCCTCCTCCCGGCATTCCCCCTCCTCCTCCCGATCGCCACCCACCTGACCAAAGCCTCCCACCGCTTCCGCTGGCTCACGTTGGGTACGGCGGTGACAGCGTCGGCGTACTTCAGCGCGTACATGGCACTGGTATGGCCAAGCGCGCCGTAAACCCGTAGCACCGGCAGGACTGGGAATGCAGCGCGGAGAGCGCCGTTCCTGCCTCGGTATGGGGTGCAGGGCAGGGGCTAGAGGCGAGCGATCCGTGCCACGAACGAGATGACGACGACTGCCCACACAGTCATGAGCACAGCGGTGAAGGTGGCCGACTCCAGACGCCTACGACGCTCACGGTGGGACATCACAAGCCCTCCCCCTTCCTGAGTTCCAGGCACGCGGAGAACGGCAACCAGTAGCCTCGTGGGGGTACTCGGTGGGTGTGCACGTTGATCGTGCCGGACTCGAAGCGCCACCCTTCAGACAGGCAGTCACGGAACCAACGGGCCGTGAAGCAATGCGAGTTGACCGTCACGCCTCCCCCTGAGGACGCAGGGAGCGCTGGTGACACGGACACGCGCACACCAGGTACCGGACTCCGGGAACATCAGACTCGCGGGGTACGGCGTCCCGGCAACGGTCGTGGCTGCCGAGCACGCAGCGCGGGGAGCTGTACGGCGACTCGCCAACCACGATGACCAGGTCACGGGTCACCGGACACCCCCGTCACTGTGCGCGCGACGGTACGCGTTCCACAGTTCCTGTCCGGTCCCGCACTTGCGGGTGGCGTAACAGCCGTCGCACGCGCGGGCATGCTCGAACCAGACCTGATAGGCGTGCAGCATGCCGTCCTCGGTCTCCCCCAGGCCGGTCACCGGACCGGGCTCCCCGTCGGTACCGCGCGGGTGTCGAGGTCGAGGCAGAAGTGCGCCGCGATCACCAGCACACTACATCGCCCTGGAGTGGGACGCCTCCGACCTATATGTCGTCGAGACCGGCCTGATCCCCGGTCTCCTCCAGACCCCTGCTTACACCGAGGCGGTCATCCGGGAGCAGCGCCCGGACAAGGCCGACGGCTTCGACTACGTGAACGAACAGGTCAAGGTACGCGGTCAACGCCGACAGGTCTTCGCCCGCAATGCACCTCTACGACTGTGGGCGATCCTCGCCGAGGCGAGCCTCCGCCACCGGGTGGGCGGCCCGGACGTCATGCGCGAGCAACTGAGGCATCTCGCCGCACAGGCGGCGGAAGCCAACATCCAGGTGCAGGTACTACCCGGGGAAGCCTCGATCAACTCGGCACTGCACGGCCCCTTCGGCATCCTCGCCTTCCCCGAACACGTCGAGACCGATGTCGTCTACGCGGACGGCCTGATCGACACCGTCTACTACGAGGAACCGGCCCAGGTGGAAATCCATGGTACGCATCCGCCTCGCCATACAGGAAATGGAAGAAGACTCGCGATAACGCACTTCCCGAACGCTGCGGCCACCGGCTTCGACTGGTTCAAGTCGTCACATTCGAGCGGAGATCAAAGTTGCCTGGAGACAGCGGCGGCCCCGGGAATCGTTCCTGTCCGGGACAGCAATAACTCGGACGGTCCCGCACTCGTACTCACTCCTTCGGCATGGGGTTTTTTCGTTAATCATGTAAAGAAATAGCTTTTATTGAACGTTCACCGCCCCGCACCCATACAGGGCAGAATTAAAGCGGTTCATTCAACGCGAGACCCGGACTCCAACTCAGCCGCAACCCAAAGCTCGTCGTCCGCCTCAAGGGTTCCTTGAGCACTGACAAAGAAGACCCCCGAACGATAGAACCCACAGAAAGCATTCACCATTTCTTCAACCGTTTTATACACGATGAGTGATTCGTCACCCATCATGACATGTGCCACTCTCGAATCTTTGAGGGAGGTTCCATGCACGGCCGCGTAGAAGTCTCCGCCACCAGTCGCAAGAAGCGGGGTCCAGTGGTCACCTAGAACTGCGTCATCAATGCCGTACGACTCTCGCACCGCTCGCGCTTCACGCAAGGAGAGCGGCTCGTAACCGGGCACCAGAAAAGCGTCGTCCTGAATCTGCCCAGGAAGGTACTCGACGCCATTTGACCAACCAAACCATGTGACGATGTCCTCCGGCACAGAACCCCCCAATGCCTCTTGGACCTCACTCTTCGCCACACCAGGCACGCGAGATCCAGCGACCGGGCGGTTGAGGTTCTCAACCTCACTCCAGAGCCGCTCAAGCGAGTGAACGAGCATCTCTCACACTCTCCTTTCCCTACTGCACTCGAACCGCGAACCGATCACCGTTGCCGACGTTATTTCTAGTCCAGAACCATCTCAGCAACGATCCGTGACTGGAGTTTACCGACCCTGGCGAGAGTGTCAGAGTGGCACCCGCGCCACCTTCAAGGGTATGGGCGAACGGATACTCCTCCCATGTCGCATTGGGGGCAAACTGGCGCGGCTTCGGGGCGTGCGCTTGAGCAGCTCGCCTGTTACGCCTATCCAAGGCACTACTCGTATGCCTGGTAAGGATCGCAGGCGACCCATTCGCTGTTGCCTTCTGCGCATTAAGCGCCTGTGGAGCATGTGTGCTGGCAGGGCGGTTTCAAAATCCTGCAGTTCATGAATTTATGCAGGTCACGGCCGTATGACGGTGTATCGGTGACCCGTCACGTACGCAACGAAGCTCCAGTTGAAGGGGTGACCTTGCCAAGTCGCCCTGTCCAACCGGAGCGTCGATGTGCCGTCAGTCTGCCTGATCAAGTCGCCCTCGCGTCAGCACCGTGCGCTGCCGCATCTGTCACAGCGGCTGGTCACGCTGGCCGATCCGCGCCACCGGCGCGGGAGGCGTCACTCGTTCGTGAGCGTGCTGCTGGTCGCCTGTTCCGCCGTACTGGCCGGGGCCCGCTCGTTCACGGCGATCGGCCAGTGAGGGTTTTCAGCGGTGCCG
>NZ_LIRL01000493.1 GCF_001419795.1 Streptomyces niveiscabiei | reverse complement strand
GCCGAGGCCCTCGACCTCCACCGCCGCAGCGAGCGCATCTGCCGCGCCGGGGACCCCGGCGCGGCAGATGCGCTCGCTGCGGCGGTGGAGGTCGAGGGCCTCGGCGGGGCGGCCGGTCTGGCGCAGGAGTGTGCCGAGGGTGTTGAGGACGCTGAGTTCGGCGAGGCGGGCCTGGGGGGAGGGGAGGGGGGCGAGGCAGCGGGTGGCCTTGCGCAGGCGGTCTTCCGCTTCGGAGTCTCGGCCCAGCCGGTGCAGGGCGCCCGCCGCGTAGCCGAGCGACCAGCCCTGCTGGAGGCCGTCCCCGCATTCGCGGGCCGCGACCTGTGCCTCGTCGGCCGCGACGAGCGCGGCGCGGGGGTCGTGCACGCACAAGTTGTACGCCCAGGCGAGGTAGTTGAGGTGGACCGCCTCTTCCTGCCTGCTGCCCAGGAGCCTCGCCGAGTCCGCCGAGCAGCGGAAGACCTCCACCCACTGCTCCCAGTGCTGGTTGACGTCCGAGAACCAGTGCATCGCCCTTGCCGCGTCCAGGACTTGGCGGTGCCGGCCCGTCTCGTGGGCCCGGTGCAGCGCGGCCAGCCACTGGGCGCGTTCGGCCTCAAGCCAGGCTCGGGCCTCCTCGCGGCCGGTGGGCGCGGTGGCCGGGTCGGGGTCGTCCTGCGCCTCGGTGCGCTCGTGGTCGACGTCGAAGTACAGGGCGGCCGTTGTGGCCCGGCGCAGCATCCAGTCGGCCGTGCGGTCGAGGGCTTCGGCCCGTGCCTCGGCGGGGTCCTCGGACCCGGTCAGCTCCGTGGCGTACAGCTTGAGGAGGTCGTGGAAGCGGTAGCGCTCCGCGAGGGGGTCGCTCTGGAGGAGGCCCGCGTCCGTCAACTCCTCGGCGCGGGCGGCCGTTTCGTCGTACGGGAGGTCCGCCAGGAGCGCGGCCGTCTCGGGGCTGAAGTCGCCTCCGGCGGCCAGCGCGGAGCGCCGTAGCAAGGTCCTTGAGGCGGGCGGGAGTTGGCGGTACGAGAGTTCGAATGCCGCCCGTACCTGGAGAGTTCCGGCCTGGAGGGCGTCCAGTCTGCGGCCCTCGGCCCGCAGGCGCGCGGCGAGTTTGGCGAGGCGTTCGTGCGGGCGGGCCGCCAGGCGTTGGCCGGCGATCCGGACGGCCAGGGGGAGGTGGCCGCACAGGTCGGCGAGGTCCCGGGCGGCCTGCGCCTCCGCCTGGACGCGGTCCGCGCCGACGATGCGGGTCAGCAGCTCCACCGCCTCCTCGCGGCGCAGCAGCGACAGGTCCGTGCGGTGGACCGACTCCAGGCCCGCGAGGGTGTGGCGGCTGGTGATGATCGTCAGGCCGGTGCCCGGGAGGAGGGGGGCCACCTGGGCTTCGTCGATCGCGTTGTCCAGCAGCAGGAGCAGGCGCTTCTCGCCGGCCAGCGAGCGCCAGAGGCCCGCGCGGTCCTCGGTGGTGGAGGGGATGTCCGCCGCGCCGAGCGCCTTGAGCAGGCGGGCCAGCGCGTCCCTCGGGGTGGTGGGGGTGGTCATCCCCTGGAGATCCAGGGCGAGTTGGCCGTCCGGGAAGTGCGGGGCCAGGCGGTGGGCGGCGTGGACCGCGAACGCCGTTTTGCCCAGGCCGGGTTGGCCGGAGACGACGGTGATCTGCGGGAGCTTGTCCGCCAGTTGGGCCAGGGCCGGGGCGCGTGCGGTGAAGTCCTGGATGTCCCGGGGGAGGGGGAG
>NZ_LIRL01000492.1 GCF_001419795.1 Streptomyces niveiscabiei | reverse complement strand
CGCCCCCTGGCCGTGGGGAGCCAGGGGGCGGGTACGGGGCGGGAGGTGCCGTCAGATGCGGCGGGCCGCCCGCAGCGCCTGGGCGTAGTAGCCGCCGCCGTCGAGCTGCGAGGTGCCGCCCTTGTCACCCATCGTGGGTCCCCCCGCGTTCTTGCGGCTGGAGATGAAGCGCGGGTGGTCGGCGGTGTCCAGGCCGAGGTAGATGCCGATGTGGTCGATCCGCTTGCCGGACTGCTCCTGTGCCCTGAAGAACACCAGGTCGCCGGGCTGGAGTTGCTGGACGGCCGCGGGGCGCCGGTCGGTGAGGGGGATCACGGGTACGCCGAGCCGCCCGCGGGCGATCCCGTCGGGGGACCGCTGCAATCCGCCGCCCGTCGCGTTGTCCCTGCTGTCCAGCGCGACGCCCGCGCGGTAGCCGTACACCAGCCGGACATAGCCGGAGCTGTCGACGGAGCGCGCGCGGTCCTTCTCGGGGCTGCGGACGACCGTGTCGGGGAAGGTCCAGGGGACGCCCAGGTAGTCGTAGAAGTCCGAGCCCGCGCGCGCCGAGCCGCCGGTGGTGTCCGGGGTGTAGCGGGCGGCGCCGCTGTAGGCGACTCCTGCCGCCGTCTTCCGGGTCGGGGCGCCGGCGACGTACTCGAAGGCCGTCGCGAGGATGTCCGGGCCGCGGTCGGCGAGGCGGGACGTGAGCCAGGGGGTGAACCAGGCGCCGCGTTCCGCGCCCTGGGTCCAGGGCGTGGGCAGCAGCCGTACCCAGCTCTTGGTGACGACCTTGGCGTCCGTCGTGCGGGGCTCGGCGAAGGTCCGGCCGGGCCCGGTCAGGACGGCCGTGCGGGCGCCGTCGGTGAAGGTGGCGACGACGGTGCCGCTCCGGTCGCGGGCGACCGTGCGGGCGGGGTTGCCGATCCGCTCGAAGAGCAGCGTGCCGCTCCTGGCCTGGATCTCGGCGGCCGGCGGTGCCGATGGTGTCGGCGGCACCGGCGCTGCCGCCCGGGTGTCGCCGCGGTGTCTGAGCTGCATGGCCAGCCCGCAGGTCGCCGCGAACAGGACGGCTGTCACGAGGAACAGCACCGTGTTCCTGGTCAGGAGGCGTTTCACTGGTCAGCTCCGATGAGGGGGAAGGAGAGAGGCACCGCGGGCCGGCGGGGGCGCGGCTCATGTCGTCGGCAGGGCGCCCAGCAGCAGTCCGGACACCAGGATCACGTAGGTGGCGAAGGTGACCGCGCAGGTGGAGAGGACCGTCGCCGTCTTGGGCTGCCGCTCCAGCTGGTAGGCGATGAGGCCGGGGACGATGAACCCGAGGGCCTGGTGGGCGAACAGCAGCGGGAACTGCTGGTGGAGCAGCAGGGAAAGACCGGCCTGGAGCAGGACCCCGATGAGCACGACGGCGGCGAACAGCCGCTTGCCGTAGAGGATGACGAACCGCTGGAGCACCTTGGTCAGCAGGTAGGTCAGGGCCGCCACGGCCGCGACCATGGCGGCGCGCCGCAGGTCACCGACGAGGGTGAGGGCGAGCCAGCCGGGGGTGATCATGCCGCCCGGGGAGAGGTTCGTGGTCAGGTAGCACAGGAGGGAGAACACCAGACCGAGCGCGATGCCGATGGCGGCGATCTGGGGGGTGACGACTGCGGGGATCAACGGAGCTCTCCATGCGAGGAGTCGGGGTGGCCGGCGGGGTCGGGTGCGAGGGCGGCGAGCCGCTCCAGGAAGAGTTCGCCCTGGCCGTGGATGTTGCCGATGGCGACGACGGAGGCCTCCGGCCCCAGGTGGGCCAGCAGCTCCTCGGTGAGCCGGTCGGGGTCGCGGCGCTCGCCGCCGAGGTCGACGACGTTCCCGCTCCAGTGGGCGGGGATCGCGTCGGCGGCCGATCGGGTGGGGTGGCCGATGAGGAACACCGTCTCCGGGTCGAGCTGGGGGATGAGCGCGCCCATCTGCCCGTTGCGCTCCACCCGGTCGGGACGGCAGTTGATGACGACGTGCAACGGGCGCTGGATCGCGCCGAGTTCGAGCAGCTGGTTGATGTTCATCAGCGTCGACTCGGGGTCGTTGGCGGCGAAGACGTTCGCGAAGCGCAGCCGCTTCTCGTCAGGGGTGCGGTACCGCTCGACGGACAGCACACCCGGGTCCGGCGGCGCCGCGTACATCCCCTTGAGCGCGGTCGCGCGGTCGATGCCGAGCAGTTCGGCGACGGCGAGCGCGATGGCGACGTTCTCCTTGAACGTGAACCAGCTGAAGCCGCGCAGCTCCTCGTCGGTGACGGTGTCCGGGTCGGCGTAGACCAGCTCGCAGTTCCGGGCGTCGGCCTCCTCCTGGAGGATGTGGAAACGTTCCTTCTCGGCGGTGACACAGACACCGCCCACCGGCAGCGACCGGCACAGGGAGCGGGCCACGTCGTCCAGCGTCGGCCCCATCTCGGCGAGGTGGTCCTCACGGACGTTGCACAGCACGCCGATGGTGGAGCGGATCAGCTTGGTCTGGTTGATCTCCTGGAGCGCCGGCATGACGGCCATGCACTCCATGACCAGGACGTCGGGCCGGTAGCCGGCGGCCCGCCGGACGATGCCGATCTGCTCGACGACGTTGGCGATGCCGAACTTGCGGTAGACCGGCTCCTCGGTGGCGTCGGGGTGGATGAACCGGGCCGCGGTGCCCGTGGTCTTGGCCACGGTCACCAGGCCGCTGCCACGCAGCGCGCCCGCGCACAGCCGGGTGATGGAGGACTTGCCGCGAATGCCGTTGACCAGCACGCGGGTGGGGATGACGGCGAGGTTCGCGTCGTGGCGGCGCTGTTCGACGACGCCTGCCACGAGCAGGCCGGCGCAGCACAGCGCGAGGACGCAGTACAGGAAGAGCACGGTGGGTCAGCTCCTGGGACCGGGACTGGACGGGGTGTCGGTGCGGGGGAGGCGCTGTCTGATCACTTCGAGGCCGCGCGCGATGGAGCCCACCTCGTCGTGGTAGCGCGGGTAGAGCACCGTCCCGCGGTCCCCGGCCGCCAGCGCCTCGGCGCCCCGGGCGACGTCCCGCAGCGGACGGACGACGACGAGGTACAGCCAGCCGACGCACAGGGCGCCCGCGGTCATCCCCAGCAGACCGACGAGCATGATCCGCCGCTGTGCCTCGTACTGGGGCAGGCCGATCCAGAACACCGGCCGGATCGAGGCGACCTTCCAGCCGAGCTTGCTCGCGACGCCCGGCTTGTCGCCGAACGGCGCCACCGCGGCGATCGCCGGATCCCGCCGGCCGACCAGCACGTCGGCCGAGCCCTTGGCCGTCCGGTCGTCCCTCAGCCGGCTCCGCAGCCGGCGGTCGGGGACCCGGTCGAAGGCCACGAACCCCTTGTTGGACGCGATGACCCGCTGCTCGGAGTCCACCAGCCACACCGAGCCGAGACCGGGCCGGTTGAGGATGCCCGTCAGATACTGGACCTTGAACTCGCCCACGACATAACGGCGTTCGCCCTTCTTCGGCCCGCCCGCGACCGGCTGGGCGGCCACGGCCGCGAGCACCGGTTCCGTACCGGAGGTGTTCGTCTGCGTGACCCCGCTCTGGACGCGGGCCTTCTTCGGGGTACGGGGCTCCCCGCCCGCCTGGGCGAGGATCCCGCCCGCGCTGTCCACGACGTACAGGGACCGGTAGCGGCCGTGCCGCTCCAGGGACCTGTCGAGGACCTCGCGCGCCTTCTCCGGCTGCGAGGCGTCGACCACCGTGGCGAGCCGGGTGAGGTCCGCGTAGGCGTCGTTGATCCCCCGGCGCATCCGGTCGGCCGCCGTCGCGGTGCGCTGCCCCTGGTCGTCGGAGATCAGCCGGGGTACGGCGTCGGCGGGACGCGGCAGGGTGCTGCTGAGGGTCAGGAGCATCGCCGTGGGCCAGGCCACCAGGGCGAACGCGCTCACCGCGACGACGGTCCGCAGCCCGAGCCGTCTTTTGGCCGGTGCCTGCGCGGACGGGCCGTCCTCGCCCAGGAGTTGGCGGCGCAGTGCCTCCAAGGAGGCGCCGATCCGGGCGGGTTCCCCGAAGCGGGGGACGGGGACGGGAGCCGTGAGGTCGCCCGAGCCGAGCCGCCGCGCCTCGCGGCGCAGCCGCAGCACAGGCCGCTGCACCAGTAGGTGGAGGGCGGCGGTGACCCCGGCCGCGAGGGCCGCGAGGACGGCCGCGGCGAGGAGGGCGAGCCGCAGGTCACCGGTGCCGGTCCCGTGCCCCTCGGCCGGGACCGTCGTGACGACCGTCAGGCCGAGTTCGCTGCTCGGGCTCTCTTTCGTCGCGAGCCCGCGGGCCACCGCCGCGTACCCCACGGCGGTCCGGTGGTCGCCGTCCGCCGCCCCGACGAGGCTGCCGCTCGGACCGTCGAAGCCGCCGGCCGCGACGGCGGTCTCCGAGGGGCCCGCGCTCTGCGCCTGGTGGGCGGCGGTCACGGCCAGCGGCTTGGCGCGGACGATGCCGGGCGCCGGGCCGGTCGAGGTGAGCGGGTTCCCGTCCCGGTCCACGACGGTGAGCGTGTGCTCCTTGCCGACGGTGATGCCCGGCAGCTTCACGCTCTGGGAGGCGACGAGCACCTGCTGCTTGCCGCCCTGCGTCAGCGTCGCGAAGGCCAGCAGCCGGGTGACGCCCGAGTCGTCCCGCACCAGGGCCGGAGGCGGGTTCGCCGGCAGCCCGCGCAGGTTCACCTTCCCCAGCGGCAGGGCCTCGCCCTGCGCGGCGAGCAGCCGTCCGGTGGCCTGGTCGACGATGGCGCTGCCACGCCACTTGCGGTGCGGCCGGTCGAGGCGGGCCAGCACGCGGTCCGCCGGTACGGACCCGGAGGCCGCGACCTCCGAGGCCGCCGTCCGCAGGTCGGTGACGTTCTGGTCGACGGCGGCCTGGAGCGCGACCGCCCCGTCCTCGGCGATGTGCTGCTGGGAACTGAGGACGGCCTCCGGGACGCCGTGTTCGGTGTCGCTGCCGACGGCGAACACCGTCAGGCCCGCGACGAGCGCCAGCAGCACCGGCAGGGCCGCCACCGGCGGTCGCACCCCTCCCAGCACGGCCATGTCCGCACGACGCCGTGCCGGGCCCCGCTCGGATATCGGGGATTCACTGGTGGTCAAGAGAAGTCCTTTCCATGGGGGCGGTGCCGGGTGAAGAGGTGAGGGGGGAACTCGGCTCGGCGGTGACGCGGCAGTCGTAGAGGCCGAAGTTGCCCTTGGTGCGCCAGCCGTACTCCCCGGAGCGGACGCGCTCGCAATGGGACTTCACCCAGGTCGTCGCGGGGGTGGTGGGGCGCAGGGGAGTGAGCAGGACGAAGCGGAGCCGGCGAGCGGCGATCAGGTCGGCGAGCTGCGGGGCGCTGGGGAAGGGCGTCCGGCCGGTGAAACCGCCCATGACGAGCACGGGTTGGGCCTCGGCGCGCAGCAGACGCTCCGCCGGGTAGGCGGCCTGGGTCGCGACCAGGTACTCCTCGCCCTCGCGGTGCGCGACGAGGTAGTCCAGCAGGGCCGTGTCCCGGGTGCTCGGCCGGCCCAGCTCGGCGCGGCGCAGCGCGGACGGGTCGTGGAGCGCCCGGTGGTGGAAATCGCCGACCGGACCGGCCGTCGGGGACGTGGCGGCGCCCGCGTAGCGCGGGTCGAGGGACGAGACGGCCCAGCAGGCGGGGACCAGCAGCATCGCCGCGACCCCGGCGACCAGGGAGCCGTGGACCCGGCGCCGGGAGGCACGCGGCCCGCTGGACCACAGGCCGAACGCCCCGCAGGCCGCGAAGAACACCGCGAACACCAGCAGGCCGGGGGCGAACCAGGTCGGCCGGTCGAGGACGAGAGCCCAGGCCACCGTCAGCACGATCGCCGCCGGCAGCCACAACCGCCGCCGGCCGCCCGCCTCGTACGCGCCCGCCTCGTACGCGGACCTGAACAGCGCGAGCCCGCCTCCGGTGAGCGCGGCGACGGCCGGGGCGAGGACGGCCGTGTAGTAGGGGTGATTGCCGTTGGAGACGCTGAACACCACGGCGTGGACGGCGAGCCAGCCGCCCCACAGGAGGAAACCCGCGCGCAGCGGGTCGGTCCGCGGCTCACGGGCCCGCCAGACCAGGGCGGTGACGACGGCGAGCACGGCGAGCGGCAGGAACCAGGCGATCTGCGGGCCGACGGTGTGGTTGACGAGCATCCCCCAGCCGGTGTTCCCGGTGGTACGGCTCGCGGCGGTGGCCGGGACGGCGCCGAGCGCGGTGCCGTCCCCGCTGAAGCGGCTCACGCCGTTGTAGCCGAAGACCAGGCTGAAGGGGTTGTTGTTCGACGTGCCGTCGACGTACGGGCGGTCGCCCGCCGGAGTCAGCCACGCGATCAGCGCCCACGAGCAGGAGACGGCCAGCGTGACCGCGCCGCCCAGCAGGAGGCGCCGGGCCTTCCGCAACGCCGGGCCGTTCGCGGTGAGTTGGTAGACGAGGGCGAACACGGGCAGGACGAGCCAGGCTTGCAGCATCTTCGTCTGGAAGGCCAGCCCGACCCAGACACCGCACGTGATCAGCGGGAGCAGCCGCCCGGTGCGGACCGCCTTCTGTAGCGCGCCGGCGGCTGCCACCAGCAGCAGGGTGAGTGCGGTGTCCGGGATGGTGGCCCGGTTCAGCACCACGGTGACCGGGGTGAGGGTGAGCGTCAGCGCGGCGATCAGCGCCGCGAACGGACCGGCCCAGGCCCGTACGATCCGGTGCAGCAGCCAGACGGCGAGCACGCCCTCGATCACATGGGGCAGCGCGACGGCCCATGTGTGCGGCCCGAAGATCCGTACGGAGAGGGCCATCGGCCACAGCGCGGCCGGGGGCTTGTCGACGGTGATGGCGTTGGACGCGTCGAGGGAGCCGAAGAAGAACGCCTTCCAGGACTCCGAACCGGCCTGAACCGCCGCCGAGTAGAAGGAGTTGGCGTACCCGGAGGAGTCGAGGTTGTAGAGGTAGAGGAGGAAGGTCGCGGCGAGGAGGCCGAGGAAGGCGGGGCGGACCCAGGCCGCGTCGTCGGGACGGCCGCGCCAAAGTCCGCGTATCCGCGACGACTTGACCTGCTCGGCGGCGGGAGCGACCCAGGTGGGTTCCTGAAGGGTCGTCATCGCCGGTTCTCCCGCGGGTCGTTGTCGTACGGGCGGACCGGGGCGTCGTACGGAGGCCGGATCGGCGAGAGCCGCATCGTCGCGCCCTCCCCCTCCGTCGACTCCCGCTTGTCGGGGAAGACCCACGCACGGAACAGCAGGAACCGCAGCACGGTCGCCGCGAGGTTCGCCGCGATCAGCACCCCAAGTTCCGTAGCGTGCGAGGGACTTGACGTCGCCGCGTTCAGCGCGGCCAGCGAACCGCTGGTGAGCGCGAGGCCGATGCCGAAGACGACGAGGCCCTGCGCCTGGTGCTTGACCGCGCTGCCGGAGCCGCGTACCCCGAAGGTGAGCCGGCGGTTGGCCGCCGTGTTCGCGACCGCCGACACCAGCAGCGCGAGCGCGTTGGCGACCTGCGAGCCGGTGAACGTACGGAAACCGCTGTACAGCAGCAGGTAGAAGAGCGTCGACAGCCCGCCGACCACGCAGAAGCCGACGAGCTGCCGGGCCAGTCCCTTGGGTACGTCCATGATCTCGCGGTCGCGGGGATCGTCGCCGAACGGCCTGGTCAGCCGGTCCAGGGGAAGCGAACCGGTGGCCAGGGCCTTCCCAACGCGCCATACCCCTCTCAGGTCGTCGGTCGCCGTCTTGACGATGTGCACCGTGGAGTCGGGGTCGTCGACCCAGTCGACCGGGACCTCGTGGATCCGAAGGCCCGCCCGCTCCGCGAGGACCAGCATCTCAGTGTCGAAGAACCATCCGGTGTCTTCGACGAGCGGCAACAGCACCTGGGCGACATCGCGCCGGATCGCCTTGAACCCGCACTGCGCGTCCGAGAACCGCGCCTGGAGCGAGCCCCGCAGGATCAGGTTGTACGAGCGGCTGATGAACTCCCGCTTGGCGCCCCGCACTACGCGCGAGCTGCGGGCCAGCCGGGAGCCGATCGCCAGGTCGGAGTGGCCCGAGATCAGCGGGGCCACCAGCGGGAGCAGGGCGTTGAGATCGGTGGACAGGTCGACGTCCATATAGGCGAGCACCGGCGCGTCCGAGGCCGACCAGACGGTCCGCAGCGCCCTGCCGCGGCCCTTCTGCTCCAGCCGGAAGGACCTGACGCCGGTCAGCGCCGCCTCCAGGTTCTTCGCCACCACCGGGGTGGTGTCGATCGACGCGTTGTCCGCGATCGTGATCCGGAAGGGGTAGGGGAAGGTCCTGGCGAGGTGGTCGTGCAGGCGCTCGACGCAGGGGCCGAGGTCCTTCTCCTCGTTGTACACGGGGATCACGACGTCCAGGACAGGCGTTCCGGCAGCGCCGACCGGGAGGTGCTCCCGCGCCGGCAGCGTGCCCGGAGAAGAGTCGGTTCGCATGCCAACGACTCTGCTCAAGCGCCCTGTTGTACCCATGTGCCGGCACTGTGCTGACCCTGTGAGTCGAGTTGCCAGTTCGTTTCGGGGGACAACTGCGGGGCGAGCGCGGGCAGATGCACCGTGAACACGGTCTGTCCGGGCACACTGTCCACGGTCACCGCACCGCCGTGCGCGGTCGCCACGGCCTGGACGATCGCGAGGCCAAGCCCCGTACTGCCGGTGCTCCGCGAACGCGCCGAGTCGCCCCGCGCGAACCGCTCGAAGACGTGCGGAAGCAGCTCCTGCGGGATGCCCTGGCCGTTGTCCTGGACGTCCACGCAGAGCCAGGGCCCGCGCCGCTGGACGCGCGCCGTCACCGTCGTACCGGGTGGCGTGTGCGTACGCGCGTTGGCGAGCAGGTTGACCAGGACCTGTTGCAGCCGTGCCGCATCCGCGCTGACGAGCGCCGGTTCGTCCGGCAGCTCCAGCCGCCACACATGGTCCCGGCCCGCCGCGCGCGCGTCGCTCACCGAGTCGATGACCAGGGGTACGAGGTCGGTCTGCTCGAACTGGAGAGGGCGGCCCGCGTCCAGGCGGGCCAGCAGGAGGAGGTCCTCCACCAGGAACGTCATCCGGCCCGCCTCGGACTCGATACGGCCCAGGGCGTGGCGGGTGTCGGGGCCCACCTCCTCCCTGCCGCGCCGGGTCAGCTCCGCGTAGCCGCGGATCGAGGCGAGGGGGGTACGCAGTTCGTGGCTGGCGTCCGCGACGAACTGGCGTACACGCGTCTCGCTCTGCTGCCGCGCGTGCAGGGCGCCGTGGATGTGGTCCAGCATGCGGTTGAGGGCGGCGCCGACCTGGCCGACCTCCGTGTGCGGGTCCGTCTCCGGGACCCGTTCACTCAGGTTCACTTCGCCCGTGTGCAGGGGGAGTTCGGAGACCCGGGTGGCGGTCGCGGCCACCTTGCGGAGGGGGCGGGTGGCGACGCCCACGAGGACGTGGCCCGCTATCCCGGCCGCGATCAACCCGGCCGCCGTGACGCTGAGTTCGACCAGGATGAGGGTGCTGATCGTGCTGTCGGGGTCGGCGGTGGGGATCGCCACGTAGAAGTCGCCGTTGACGCCGGGGGCGTACTTGACGCGGTAGCTGCCCAGGCCGGGGAGGTCTACGGTGTGGGGATCGCGGTCCTGCGCTGTGGCGTTGACCGCCTTCAGCTGGGCCTCCGTGAGCGACTGCGCCTTCATGTCGTAGGTGCTGCCGGTCTTCCTGCCGACCACGCCCGCGGTCACCGAGCCGTTGTCGACCTTCGCGATCAGGGTCGAGCCGCCCGGCTGCGGGCCCCGGGTGACGAACTCCGTCAGGTCGACGGACTTCGTCCACAGCTGCGGGCCGTTCGTACCGGGGGGTCCACCCGGTCCCCCCGACGCCCTCATCGCGACCTCGCCGAGCTGCCGGTCCAGCTGGTCGTACAGGTGCTGGCGCAGCGCCAGCGTCGTCACCGTACCGATCACCGCGCACACCACGGCGATCAGCGTGACCGATGCGACGACGAGCCTGGCCCGCAGGGTGCGTCTCCTTCGTGGACGCGGCCGTCGTCGCCCGCTCATGACTGCGCGGGCTTGATCAGGTAACCGGCGCCTCGCCGGGTGTGGATCATCGGCTCCCGTCCGGCGTCGATCTTCCTTCGCAGGTACGAGATGTACAGCTCGACCACGTTCGCCTGGCCGCCGAAGTCGTACGACCACACACGGTCCAGGATCTGCGCCTTG
>NZ_LIRL01000491.1 GCF_001419795.1 Streptomyces niveiscabiei | reverse complement strand
CGCCGGCCGAGCGGGCGCTGTGGAGCCGGCTGTCGGTCTTCGCGGGCGGTTTCACGCTGGAGGCGGTGGAGGAGGTCTGCGGCGGGGAGGGCGTCTCCCGCTGGGAGGTGGTGGATCTGCTCGACCGGCTCGTGTCGCAGTCCGTGGTGCTGGTCGAGGAGGGGGAGGCCGGGCCGTGCTACCGGATGCTGGAGGCGCTGCGCGCGTACGGGCAGGAGCGGCTCGCCGGGCTCGGGGAGCGGGGGCGGACGGCCCGGCGCCACCGTGCCTTCTTCCTCGCCCTCGCCCGGCGCACCGCCGCCGCCTGGTTCGGTCCCGGCCAGGAACAGGCGCTCGCCCAGCTGCGGGCGGAGCACGGGAACGTGCTGGCGGCCCTGGACGACGAGGGTGCCGGTGACGGTCAGGCGCGTCTGGAGCTGGCGGCGGCGCTGGGCTTCCACTGGTGCTGCAACGGCTTCGTCGGCGAGGGGCGCCGCCGCCTCGACCAGGCGCTCGCCGACGCCCCCGAGCCCACGCCGGCGCGGGCCGCCGCGCTGTGGACGGCGGCCTGGGTGGCCCAGATGCAGGGGGACCTCGACACCGCCGGACACCGTCTCGACGAGGCGGACACGCTGGGCGAGCTGCTCGGCGACCCGCTGCTGCGGGCGTACGTGCGCGGTGAGCGCGGCACGCTGGCGCTGTACCGGGGACGGCCGCAGGACGCCGTAGCGTTCTTCGAGGGCGCGGTGGCCGTCCAGTCGGAGCTGGAGGGGGAGGCGTCGGCGCTGCGCTGGCTGTTCCAGCTGGCGCTGGCGCAGATGTATCTCGGTGACCCCGCGTCGGTGCGGACCGCGCGGCGCGCGGTGGCCACGGCCGACGCGCACGGCGAGCGGCTGACCCGCGCCTACGCGCTGTGGGTCCTCGGGTACGACGCCTGGCTGCGGGGCAGCGCCGAGGAGAGCACCGCCGTGCTGCGCACCGCGCTGGAGATCCACCGGGACTTCCACGACCACGCGGGGGTCGCGATGGCCCTGGAGGTGCTGGCCTGGGGGTCGGCCGCGCTCGGCGAGCACCGGCGCGCGGCCCTGCTGCTGGGCGCGCTGGGGCCGCTGGCCAGGGAGCTGGGGTCCACCTGCGCCGGGCACTTCGCCGAGCCCCGGGCGCGCTGCGAGGAGGCGATCGTCGCGGCGCTCGGCCCGGACGGGTACGCGGAGGCGCTCGCGGAGGGCGGCCGGTACGACACGCCCCGGCGGGCGGTCGGCCTCGCGCTCGGCGACGCCTGCGCGGCCCCGGCGCTGACTCGCAAGGAGCGTGAGGTCGCGGCCCATGTGGCGCGGGGCCTGGACAGCCGTCAGATCTCCGTCGCCCTGGGCCGCTCCCCCCGGACGGTCGAGGGCCACCTCCAGAGCGTGCTGGCCAAGCTCGGCTTCACCTGTCCGGCCCAGGTCGCGGCCTGGTGGGCGGCGAACGAACCGGCGGTCCGCGAGCAAGCCTGACGAGCGGGCGGGGGAAGCGCCGGGTACCGGTCGAAGCGCCCCGGCGCAAGGTCCGATCTACGCTGATTCCAACCGCTGGACCCGGCCCTGACGGGCACCGTTGTTCGCACGGAGGCGTAGCGCGTGGAGACGACCGGCATGCAGGACGCGCCCACGGCCGTCGCCGTGGTGGACCCGGACGGTGTGGTCAGCGGCTGGAGCGAGGGCGGCACGCTGCTGCTGGGGTGGACGGCCGAGGACCTCGTGGGCCGCCCCGTGGCCGGGCTGCTGGCCGCTCCCCCGCCGCCGGGTTTCCCCGGGCGCCTCGGCACGGCCCCTCTCGCGCTGCGTCACCGGGACGGCTCGACGGTGGACGCCGTGCTGACGGCCCACCCGCTGGCCGGTCCCGACGGGCGGACGCTGGGCCACGCGGTGACCGCGCAGCCCTGGGGGCGCCGCCCGGTGGTCGCGGACCGGGCCTTCGAGCAGTGCCCCTTCGCGCTCGGCATCTACGACCCCGACCTGCGGTTCCTGTGGGTGAACGCCTCCGCGTGCCGGGTGATGGCGCACTCCGAGGAGCAGGTGCGCGGCGAGAAGTACCGGGAGCTGTTCCCCGAGCTGGACGACAAGGCGTACACCGACCGGCTGGCCGAGGTGGCCCGCACGGGTGTGCCCGCGCGGCTGATCACGGTGTTCCAGCCGCTCGGCAGCGACTACGCCAACGCGTGGGCGACCAGCATGTGGCCCGTGCGGGACAGCGACGGCCGGATCCGCGCCGTCGCCAACTGGGGCTTCGACATGAGCGCCGAGTACTGGGCGCGGCAGCGTCTGCTGCTCCTGAACGAGGCGAGCGCCGGCATCGGCCGCACGCTGGACGTCTCCGGTACCGCGCTGGAGCTGGCGAGGGCCCCGGTGCCGGGGTTCGTGGACCTGGTCACCGTGGATCTCTTCGCCGAGGTGCTGCACGGCGAGGAGCCCCCTGCCGCGTTCGCCCCGGGTGAGCGGATCACGCTGGTGCGGGCCGCCCGGCACAGCGCGCGGGAGGGCACCGGCCCGGCGATGCTGCCGGTCGAGCACGCGCCCGGCAGCATCGCGGCGCACTGCCTGGTCACCGGCGTGTCGGCGGTGCAGCTCGCCGCCGAACCCGGTCAGGGCGGCGAGTGGGCGTTCGGTCCGGGCCTCGCCGCCGACCCGGCGCACTGGCCGCCGGGCAACCCGCTGATCGACCCGTCCCTCGCCGGGGAGGGGCTGACCGGCCGGATCACCGTGCCGTTGCGGGCGCGTGGCGCGCTGCTCGGCGTCGTCGCCTTCTCCCGGCTGGAGCGGCCGGAGGCGTTCACCGCCGACGACCTGATCCTGGCCGAGGAGCTGGCGGCGAAGGCGGCCGTCGCCGTCGACAACGCCCGCCGTTACGCGCGGGAGCGGGCGACCGCGCTGACCCTCCAGCGCACGCTGCTGCCGAGCGGGCTGCCGAGCCAGGAGGCGGTCGAGGCGGCGTACCGCTATCTGCCCAGCGGCAGCGACTCGGAGGTGGGCGGCGACTGGTTCGACGTGATCCCGCTGTCCGGCGCCCGGGTCGCCCTGGTCGTGGGGGACGTCGTCGGCCACGGCCTGCACGCCTCGGCGAGCATGGGCCGGCTGCGGACGGCCGTGCGCACCCTCGCCGACGTGGATCTGCCGCCGGACGAGCTGCTGACCCACCTGGACGACCTCGTCCTGCACCTCGGCGACGACCTGCACTCGGCGGGCGAGTCGGGCGCCACCTGCCTGTACACGGTGTACGACCCCGTCTCCCGGCGTTTCACGCTGGCGAGCGCGGGGCATCCGCTGCCGCTGGTCGTCGCGCCGGACGGCAGTGCGGTCCCGGTGTCCGCGCAGCCGGGTCCGCCGCTCGGGGTCGGCGGGCTGCCGTTCGAGTCGGCGGAGCTGGAGCTCCCCGAGGGCAGCCTCCTCGCCCTGTACACCGACGGGCTGGTGGAGAGCCGCGAGCGCGACCTCGACCGGGGGGCGGCCGACCTCGGGCGGCTCCTGGACCCGGCGGCCGTCTCCCTGGACGCCCTGTGCGACACGGTCACCGACACCCTGCTCCCCGAGCACCGCACCGACGACGCCGCGCTGCTGCTCGCCCGTACCCGCGCGCTGGCCCGCCACCACGTCGCCGCCCTGGACGTCGAGCCGGACCCCGCGCAGGTCCCTCTCGTGCGCAAGTTCGCCGTCGAGCGGCTGGAGTCCTGGGGTCTTGAGGAGGCCGCGTTCGTCACCGAACTGGTCGTCAGCGAGCTGGTCACCAACGCGATCCGGTACGGGGCGCCGCCGATCAGGCTGCGGCTGATCCGCGACTCCACGCTGATCTGCGAGGTCTCCGACGCCAGCAGCACCGCTCCGCACCTGCGCCGGGCGCGGGCCTTCGACGAAGGGGGGCGGGGCCTGCTGCTGGTCGCCCAGCTCACCCAGGGCTGGGGCACCCGGCACAGCGCCGACGGCAAGACGATCTGGTGCGCGCAGACCCTGTAGTCAGCCGGTGCCCCCTTCCTCCAGCTTCTCGAAGAAGAACTCGTGCTTGAGGAACGAGACGTCGTACTCGTGCCCGGCCTGCGGCGGCAGGAGCTGGGACGTCTGGAAGAGGCGCCATCCGTCGTGCAGGGCGGCGAGTCCGGTGGGGTAGGGCGGTTCGTCGCTGTCGCCGGTCGTGGGGCGGGTGCGGGCGGTGCCGTCGTAGCGGGACCAGCCGACGACGTCGGAGTCGAGTGCGGACGTCGCGAGGTAGAGGACGAGGACGTGCTGTCTCATGCGTGGCTCCGGAGGGCGGGGCGGTTGGTGACGCGGGTGACCCAGTACTCGACGTCGAAGGACTCGTCGCCGGTCAGGGCCCGCCACAGCAGGACCCGGTTGTAGATCTCCAGGCGGGCGGTGGCCTGCTCGTACCAGGGGAGGTAGACGCCGAGTTCGTCGGTGACCGCCGGGTCGTGGAGGTCGGCGGTGTCCCACAGCCGCACCTGCGGCACGGTCGGGTTGAGGCGGAGCTTGTACATGTACCGGCGGGTGGCGGTGTCGTTGCGCCGGCCGCTGTGCCAGATGCCGTGGTGCACGAGGACGACCGTCCCGGCCGGGCAGGTCAGCCGGGTCTGGCCCCGGAGGTTCTGGACGCGGCCGACGTCGGTCTCGTTGATGCGGCGCAGATGGCTGCCGGGAACGCTGAGGGTGCCGCCCATCGCGGGGGTCACCTCGTGGGGGTAGTACATGAGCTGGATGTCGAAGGCGTCCGGCCGTACGTCGATGATCGCGTCGCCGTGGAGGGGCTGCGCCTGTCCCTCGTGCGGTTCGCGTACGTGGACGGCCTGGTGGTCGACGGTCGGACCGGGGCCGACCAGGCTCTCGACGGCGCCGGCGACGGCGGGCAGGGCGATCAGGTCGTGGACGAAGGTGCCCGGCGCGAACGCCTCCGCGAGCGGGGTGCCGTAGGGGACGGGGGGCAGGTTCTCGTCCAGGGCCGCGACGGCGCGTTCGTTGATCCCGGGTGGTACCACCCCGTCGAGCCGCAGGAATCCTTGCGCGACGAACCGCGCCACCTGAACCGACGTCAGGAGGTGCTTGCTGGTTGACATACGACGACCGTACGGGCGCCCGGCGCCCCGGTCGTGGGCGCGAATCGTCGACTGCTGGTAGTTTTCCGACCTCGTGGACCATGTGACGCTCCGGCTCGACGAGCCGCCCGCTGTCGTCGCCGCCGGGATCGGGGTGCACGGCGTCGCCACCGCGCACGACGTGTTCCGGCTGCCCGGCCTGTGGCAGCTGCACCTCTACCACTACGACGGCACCCTGTCCCTGGGCCGGTCGGTGCACGCCATCCGGCCCGGCCACGTGAGCCTGGTGCCGCCGGACACCGAGGTGCGCTTCCGCTACCGGGGCCGGTCGGAGCACCTGTACGTGCATCTGCGGCTGGCGGAGGGCGGGAGCGCGCGGACGGTGCCGGTGATGCAGGACGCCGGCGCGGAGAGCGCGCGCCTGGCCGATCTGCTGCGGCGTGCCGTGACGGCCGCGGTTCCGGCGCGGGCCGCGGCCGAGGTGTGGGCGGCGCTGTGGCGCGTCGCGGAGCTGCCGGGGGGTGAGGCGGACGGGCGGGCGCATCCCTTCGTCGCCGCCGCGCGGGCGTACGTCGAGGAGCATCTCGCCGGGCCGTTGTCCGTGCCGGACGTGGCGCGGGCCGTGGGGGTCTCGCACACCCATCTGACGCGGGTGTTCCGCGCCGAGACCGGCCGGACCGTCGTCGCCTACATCCGTCACCGGCGTCTCCAGCGCGCCCGTCACCTGCTGCTGTCGTCGACGCTGTCGATCGGCGCCGTCGCGGCGGCGGTCGGGATCGCGGATCTCCAGGCGTTCAACAAGGCGTGCCGCCGTGAGCTCGGGGCGAGTCCGCGTGCGGTGCGTGCGGCTGTGCTGGCGCCGCGTGGTACCGACTAGGTACCATCGGGTGTATGCCCTCACTGAACGTGACTTTCACCGACGAGGAAATGGAAGGCGTCCGCGCGGCTGCCGCGGCGGAAGGCAAGAGTCTCAAGCAGTATCTGCACGATCTCGGGGTGCGGGAGCTGCGCCGCAAGCAGTTCGTGGCCGGTGCCGCGTCGTGGGCGGAGAAGCTGCGCGAGGAGTTCGACCAGGCGTTCCCGGACGAGATCCCGCCCTCGCAGCGCGGTGACGGGACCGCCGCCGCCTGATGAGCGAGACCCTGTACATCGACGTCTCGTGGCTCCTGGACGTCCAGGAGGCCGCGCTCGGCGCCGACGACGTGTCGGTCACCGACTACTCGGCCCTGGTCGCGGCCGTGGCCCGGCACCGGACGCGGATGCCGACGCTGGCGGCGTCCAACCCCGATGCCGCCTGGCGGGCCGCCGCGCTCCTGCACACCATCACGCGCCTCGAACCTCTCCCCCACCGCAACAGCCTCTTCGCCGCGTTCGTGGCAACGCAGTATCTGGACCAGTCCGGCGAGGGCATCAACCCGCCCTACGGCGCCCTGTCCGAGCTGATCAGGAAGTGCCGCGAGACCCGGCTGACCATATTCGCGGTCGCGGAGACGCTGCGTTCCTGGCGGATCTGACGGAGGAGCGCTCCCCTGGAGCGGGCGCGCTCCCCCGCCTCGGGGCCGGTCAGGAGGGCGTGCCGCCCATGGTCGTCAGGACGGCGTTGTACGCGGGCTTCTTGCCGCCGCCCGCGTTGAACAGCAGCGGGTTCTCGCGGCTGCGCCACGAGTCGCTGTCCCGGATGCCCCACACGGTGATCCCGTTGCAGCGCGCGACGTTGAGGCAGGCGCGCACGGCGTTGGCGTAGGCGTTCGTCCCGGCCTGCGCGATGTCGAGCTCGGTGAGCTGTACGTCGACGCCGAGGGCGGCGAAGTTCGCGAGGGTGGTCTGGAAGTTCGACGGGGGTCCGCCCGCGCCGAAGTGGGCCTGGAAGCCGACGCAGTCGATCGGCACGCCGCGGTTCTTGAAGTCGCGAACCATGCGGTAGACGCCCTGGGTCTTGGCGGCGTTCCAGTCCTCGATGCTGTAGTCGTTGTAGCAGAGCTTGGCGGCCGGGTCGGCGCTGCGGGCGGTGCGGAACGCGGTCTCGATGAAGCCGTCGCCGAGCCGGTCCTGGAAGACCGAGGAGCGGTGCCGGCCGCTGCCGCCGTCCTCGAACGCCTCGTTGACGACGTCCCAGGAGTGGATGCGGCCCTTGTAGCGGTTCGCGAGCTGGGTGATGTGGTTGTTCATGACGCTGCGGACCGTGTTCGCGTCACCGATCGACTTGACCCAGTTGGGCAGTTGCTGGTGCCAGACCATGGTGTGGCCGCGCAGCTTCTGGCCGTGCGAGGACGCCTGGCTCGCGATCCGGTCGCCGGGGCCGAAGTTGAACGAGCCGCGGGAGGGTTCGACCGTGTCCCACTTCATCTCGTTCTCGGCGGTGACCTGGTTGAACTCCCGGTTCAGAATGCCGGTGTAGGTGCCGTCGCCGAGGCGGCCGGAGGCGACGGCGGTGCCGAAGTAGCGGCCGGACTGGGCGGCTTGGGCGCCTAATGTGGACGCCTTGACGCCGGGTGCGGGAGCGGCCTCGGGGAGCGCGACTGCGGCGGTGGCGCCGGCCAGCAGGGTGACGGCGGTGAGGCTGCCCAGGAGGGTGTGGTGCGGCGTGCGGGGATTCATGGTTCTCCTCGGACGGTTGCGGGGGGTGGGGTCGCGCGGTGGAGAAGAGCGAATCGACGCGTCGAGCAGAACTGGATGATGGGGGGCCTCAGACATCCCGTCAATATGTCTCGCATGATTCGGTCTTGGAACCGAAATGTTTCGATGTTGGGGATGTTCACACTTCCGCCTCCGACCTGCGCTTCGCGGTCGAGGCGCCCTTTACGGGTCGATCGGCGGTCGCGATGCTGTTGACACAGCCGGAAGTCTCTCTAGAGTCCCTCCCACCAACGATCCGAAATCGGCACGAAATTTCGAACGTTCCGTGCGGGACGTATACGTGACGCATACCGGTCGACCAGGTCAGTCCTCCGCTGTCTGACGCTCCCGGAAGGAGCCCTGTGCTCAGACGACTGCTTCGTCTCCTCACCGCCGCCGCTCTGGCCCTCCCCCTGTCCGTCGCGGCCACGGCCCCCTCTCCCGCCTCGGCCGCGCCCGGCAGCCCGGCGCTCACCCCGCCGCTGGGCTGGAACAGCTGGAACAGCTTCGGCTGCGGCATCACCGAGGCCCAGGTCCGCCAGGCCGCCGACGCGATGGTGTCCTCCGGCATGCGCGACGCCGGGTATCGGTACGTCGTCGTCGACGACTGCTGGTTCGACCCGCAGCGCGACGCGTCCGGCGCCCTGCGCGCCCATCCGACGAAGTTCCCCTCCGGGATGAAGGCGCTCGGCGACTACATCCACGGCAAGGGCCTCAAGTTCGGCATCTACCAGGTCCCCGGCACCCGCACCTGCGCCCAGACCACGGGCGCCTTCCCCGGGTCCACCGGCAGCAGGGGCCACGAGGCGCAGGACGCGGCCACGTTCGCCTCCTGGGGCGTCGACTACCTGAAGTACGACTGGTGTTCCTCCGAGGGCACCCGTGACGAACAGGTCGCCCGCTTCAGTCTCATGCGCGACGCCCTGCGCGCCACCGGCCGCCCGATCGTCTACAGCATCAACCCCAACAGCTTCCACGCCATCACCGGCTCCACCTACGACTGGGGCCAGGTCGCCGACCTGTGGCGGACCACCGAGGACCTGCTCGACATCTGGCAGAACGGCAACACCAACAGCTACCCGATGGGCGTCGGCAACGTCCTCGACATCAACGCCCCGCTCGCCGCCCAGTCCGGCCCCGGCCACTGGAACGACCCCGACATGCTGGTCGTGGGCCGCCCCGGACTCACCCTCGCCGAGTCCCGCTCCCACTTCGCCCTGTGGGCGCTGATGGCGGCCCCGCTCATGGCGGGCAACGACATCCGGACGATGTCCGCCGACGTCAGCGCGATCCTGCGCAACCCCCGGCTGCTCGCCGTGAACCAGGACCCGCTCGGCGCGGGCGGACGCCGGGTGCGCGACGACGGCAACACCGAGGTGTTCGCCAAGCCCCTGGCCGACGGGTCGGTGGCCGTCGGCCTGTTCAACCGGGGCTCCGCGACGGCGACGGTCAGTACGACGCCGGCTCAGGTCGGCCTGTCCGGCGGGCCGTTCACCCTCACCGACCTGTGGACCGGCGCCACCTCGTCCGGCTCCCTGTCGGCGAGCGTCCCCGCGCACGGCGTCGCCGCGTTCCGCGTGAGCGGCGGCACCCCGCTCGCCTCCACCTCGGGACTGCTGCGCCACCCGGCGTCGGGCCGCTGCCTGGGCGTGACCGGGTCCTCCACCGCGGCCGGGGCCGCCGCCGCGATCCGGGGCTGCGAGACGGCCGCCGACCGGCAGTGGACCAGCTGGGCCGGCGGTGAGGTCCGGGTCTTCGGCGACAAGTGCCTGGACGCCTACGACCAGGGCACCGCCGACGGCACCCGGGTCATCACCTGGTCCTGCAACGGCCAGAACAACCAGAAGTGGACCGCCTCCTCCGACGGCACCCTGCGCAACGTCCACGCCGGCAAGTGCCTGGACACCGACCGCAGCGGCACCGCCGAAGGAACCGCGCTGGTCCTGTGGAGCTGCGACGGGCGCGCCGGCCAGCGGTGGACCCGCAGCTGACCCCGAACCCCCCACATCCCCCCACATCCCCCACAGACGGGAGTTTC
>NZ_LIRL01000490.1 GCF_001419795.1 Streptomyces niveiscabiei | reverse complement strand
GCGATCGACCTGCTCGGCAAGGAGTTCCCGCAGGCGTCCGCGTCGGGCGCGACCGCGCGGGTCGTCTTCGAGGCGCCGCCCGGCCAGAAGCTCACCGACCCGGCGAACAGGGCCGAGATCACCGCCCTCACCGCCGAGTTGAAGAAGGCCCCGCAGGTCGCGAGCGTGACGGAACCGTTCGCCTCGGGCCTGGTCGGCAAGGACGGCACGATCGCGTACGCGCAGGTGACGTACCGGGTCGCGAAGGCCGACATGACGGACGCGGCCTCGGACGCGCTGCACGAGGTGGCCGCGGCCGGCGAGAAGGCGGGCCTGACGGTGAGCCTCGGCGGGACCGCCGTACAGGAGAAGTCCGGTGGCAGCGCGGCCGAGTTGATCGGGCTCGCGGTGGCGGCCGTGGCGCTGGTCATCACGTTCGGTTCGCTGCTCGCGGCCGGACTCCCTTTGCTGACGGCCCTGTTCGGGGTCGGCGTGGCGATCCTGTGCATCACGCTGGCGACGTCGTTCGTGGACATGGCGTCGGCGTCGTCGACGCTCGCGCTGATGCTGGGCCTGGCGGTCGCGATCGACTACGCGCTGTTCATCGTCTCCCGGTACCGCAGTGAGATCCGGGAGGGGCACGAGCCACAGGAGGCGGCCGGGCGGGCGCTGGGCACGGCGGGTTCGGCGGTCGTCTTCGCGGGCCTGACGGTGATCATCGCGCTGGCCGGGCTGAGCGTGATCGGCATCAAGATGCTGACCAGCATGGGTCTCGCCGCCGCGTTCGCGGTCGCCGTCGCGGTCGTGATCGCGCTGACGCTGCTGCCCGCGGTGCTGGGCTTCGCCGGGATGCGGATCATGCGGGGGAAGCTGACGAGTGAGCGGCACCGGGCGGAGGAGCGCGGCGAGCGCGAGGCGATGGGTGTGCGCTGGGGCCGGTTCGTGACCCGCAACCCGGTGAAGATGCTGGTCGTGTCGGTGCTCGGGCTCGGTGTGCTGGCCCTCCCGGCGACGGATCTGCGCCTCACGCTGCCCGACGACAGCATGGCCTCGCCGGGCTCCACGCAGCGGATCGCCTACGACACGCTCAGCGAGGGGTTCGGTCCCGGTTTCAACGGTCCGCTGACCGTCGTCGTGGACGCCCGGGGGAGCGACGACCCGAAGAAAGCGGCAGCAACCGCTTACAACACGCTCAAGGGTCTCGGCGACCTCGCCTCCGTACGGCCCGCCGTCTTCAACCGGGCCGGGGACGTCGCCCTGATCGGCGCGGTCCCGAAGTCCTCGCCGACCAGCGAGAGGACGAAGGACCTGGTGGGTGAGATCCGGGAGCACAGCGCGGAGTTGGAGAAGGAGACCGGCGCCGAGCTCATGGTGACCGGCACGACGGCGGTGAACATCGACGTGTCGCAGAAGCTGGGCGACGCGATGATCCCGTACCTCGCGATCGTCGTCGGCCTCGCGCTGATCCTGCTGCTGCTGGTGTTCCGCTCGATCCTGGTCCCGCTGAAGGCAGCCCTGGGCTTCCTGCTCAGCGTCGTCGCCACGCTCGGCGTCCTGGTCGCCGTCTTCCAGTGGGGCTGGCTGAAGGACCTGTTCGGCATCGACCAGACCGCGCCGATCGTGAGCGTCCTGCCGATCCTGCTGATCGGCGTGGTGTTCGGGCTCGCGATGGACTACGAGGTGTTCCTCGTGACCCGGATGCGGGAGGAGTACGTGCACGGCGCGGAGCCGGTGGAGGCGGTCGTCTCCGGGTTCCGGCACGGGGCGCGGGTGGTCACGGCCGCCGCGGTCATCATGATCTCCGTCTTCGCCGGGTTCCTGCTCGACGACGTCGCGCTGGTGAAGTCGATCGGCCTCGGCCTCGCCTCCGCCGTCCTCTTCGACGCGTTCGTCGTCCGCATGACGATCGTCCCGGCCGTCATGGCCCTGGTCGGGCGCCGCGCCTGGGCGCTGCCGACGTGGCTCGACCGGGTCATGCCGGACGTGGACGTCGAGGGAGAGAAACTCCGGAAAACGCTTGCAGCAAAGGACGGCTCGCCGACCGAGCCGGTGCCCGTACGGCAGGCCTGACCAGGTACGAAACGCTCGGCGCCGTATCGTCGTACGGCACCGGAGGCCCGCCCGCCGGTTTCCCCTCCCGGCGGGCGGGCCGCCATGATCCCGAAGGGCGCCCCCTTGACCGTACGGCCCAGCCTCCGCGAACAGCCCCGGCTGCCCGAGTCGCTCGGCGACGACCCCGACGACAGGGTGATCATCTCGATCGTCAACCGGCTCGGCGGCTGGCGGCTCGCGGACCGGGCGCACCCCTGGGTGCGCAGGGCCGGGGTGCCGGTGCTGTGCGTGCTGCTGGGCGTGCCGTCGCTGCTGAACCCGGCGAACCACGCGAAGGTGTGGCTGCACCTGCTGCTGATGGCGGCGTTCGCGGTGCCGCTGCTGTGGCGGGAGCGGCGGCCGGGGACGGTGTTCGCGGTGACGACCGCGGTGTCGGTGGCCGCCCAGTTCTTCGTGGTGTTCAACGGCGCGGACGCGGCGCGCGCGGTCGCCCTCTACAGCGTCGGACGGCACGGTACGCCACGGCAGTTGGCTGTCGCGGTGGCCGTGACGATGGTCCAACTCCTCAGCTGGTCCGCCGTGTTCTGGAACGCGGGCCGGCTCCAGAACGCCACCCGGCCCGAGGTGGTGACGGTGCTGGCGATGGCGGCCATGGCCGCGTTCGCGGGGCTCGGGCTCGCCGGGCGGCTGGTGAACACGGTGATCAGGGCGCTGGAGAAGGACCGCGACCAGCAGGCGCTGCTCGCCGCCGCCCAGGAACGGGCGCGGGTGGCACGGGAGATGCACGACATCCTCGGCCACACCCTCGCCGTGATCGTCGGCCTCGCCGACGGGGCCGCCGCGCTCGCCGCGACCAAGCCGGAGCGGGGCGCGCAGACCCTCGGCATCATCGCGGACAGCGGCCGGGACGCCCTCGGCGAGCTACGGCGGCTGCTCGCCGTCATCGACGCGGGCGACGCGCCGCGCGGCGAGGCACCGCTCGCGCCGCAGCCCGGAGTCGGCGACCTCTCCGGCCTGCTGGAGCGGGTACGGGCCGCCGGGCCCGCCGCGCGGCTGCGTACCGAGGGGCAACTGGACGCGCTGTCACCGGGGTTGCAGCTCGCCGTCTACCGCATCGTCCAGGAGGCCCTCACCAACACGCTCAAGCACGCCGCCCCCGATACGACCGTCCAGGTCGCCGTCACGGCCGACGCGCAGGACGTCCGGATCTCCGTCGAGGACACCGGGCCCTTCGTCGGGGCGCCTTCGCGCGGGGGCAAGGGGCTCGTCGGGATGCGGGAACGCGCCGCGCTCTACCAGGGCGAGGTCACGTCGGGGCCCAACTCCCTCGGCGGCTGGACCGTCACGGCCCGGCTCGCCTCCACCGCCCACCCGGACCGCCCCGCCGCAACCGGCCGCTCAGCCCACTCGGACCCTTCGGAGAGACGTCACCCATGACCACCGTACTCATCGTCGACGACCAGGCCCTCCAACGCCTCGGTTTCCGCATGCTGTTGGAGGCGCAGCCCGATCTCACCGTCGCCGGTGAGGCGTCCGGCGGCAGCGAGGCCGTGCGGCTCACCGCCGAACTGCGGCCCGACGTCGTCCTGATGGACGTCCGCATGCCCGGTATGGACGGCATCGAGGCGACCCGCCGGATCGTCGAATCCGGGGGCCGCTCACGGGTGTTGGTGCTGACGACCTTCGACCTCGACGAGTACGCGTACGACGCGTTGCGCGCCGGGGCCAGCGGCTTCTTCCTCAAGGACGCGCGGCCCGAGGAGCTGGTCGTCGGGATCCGCGCCGTCGCCGCCGGGGACTCCGTCATCTCCCCCAGCCTCACACGGAAGTTGATCGACGCGTTCACCACGCGGATGCCGGGGCGGGGCGGCGGGCAGGACCGGCCGCTCGCCGAACTCACCGAGCGGGAGCGGGAGGTGCTGATCGCGGTGGCCTCCGGGTGGACCAACGGGGAGATCGCGGAGCGGTTCCATCTCGCCGAGTCGACCGTCAAGTCGCATGTCAGCCGGGTGATGGCGAAGATCGGGGCGCGGGACCGGGTGCAGGCGGTGATCTTCGCGTACGACGCGGGGCTGGTGCGGCCGGCGTGAGTTTCTGAGAGCGGTTACTGCCCCGTTACCGGGAAGATCAGGCAGCTGCTCGTCGCGTGGGCGAGGGCGCGGTCCGCTTCGTCGAGGAGGACCGCCTGGGCCAGGGCCGTCGTGCGGCCGGAGTGCAGGACCGTGCCGACCGCCCGGACCCGGCCCGTGTCCTTCGTGATCCGGCGCAGGAACTTCACCGTGAGGTCCAGCGAGGTGTATCCCGTCTCCGGCGGCAGCACCGACTGCACGGCGCAGCCCGCCGCCGAGTCCAGCAGCGTCGCGTAGACGCCGCCGTGCACACTGCCGATCGGGTTGTAGTGGTCCTCGCGCGGGACGATCGAGAACACGACCCGCCCCTTCTCCGCCTCGTCCAGCGTGAAGTCCAGGGTCGCCGCTATCGGGGCCGCGGGGAGGTTCCCCGCCTGGATCTCCCGGAGGAAGTCGAGGCCGCTGGCCTTCCCCACGGCTGCCGCCGTGACCGCCGGGTCTCCCCACTCGTACGTTCTGCTGCGTGCCATGGCCTCGACGGTAACCAAGCGCTTAGCTGGCTGTCAACGACGAAGTCAGGTGGGTAGGGTGGGGGGTATGGAGTGGCTCGACGTGGACACCGGCCGGTGTCCGGTACAGCGGACTTTGGACGTCGTCGGAGAGAAATGGACCTTTCTCATCCTGCGCGACGCGATGAACGGCGTACGCCGCTTCGAGGAATTCCGGCGGCATCTGGGAGTTTCCGAAGCGGTGCTGAGCGGGCGGCTGCGGAAACTGGTCGACGCCGGAATTCTGCGGACCGAGGCGTACCGGGAACCGGGCGCGCGGGAGCGGTTCGAATACCGGCTGACCCGGAAAGGGTGGGACCTGTGGCCGGTACTGGTCGCGCTCCGGCAATGGGGGGATTCCTATGCCGGGGTGGAAGAGGGGCCGGTACTGGACCTGCGGCACAAGGACTGCGGCGGGGAGGCCCGGGTGGTCGTGGAGTGCGCTGACGGCCACGGCGCGTTGACGCCGTGGGATGTTCTCGCCGAGCCGGGGCCGGGTGCCCGGGTGCGCTAAAGGCCGCCTGCGTCCAAAAGGGCACCGACCAACGGCTGAAGCAGTCCTTTCAGATCATCCGCCCCGATTCCCGCCCTCGCGCTCGCGCCGTCGAAAACCAGGACCAGCTGGCGGGACAGCAGATCGGGGTCACCGGCCCCGCCCTTTTCCGCCTCCGCCCGGAAGAATTCCCGCAGGTTCTCCTTCACCCGGTAGGCCACCTTGCTCGCCGGGTGTTCCGGGGATTTCAGTTCCACCTGGACCGCCAGGAAAGGGCACCCCCGGTAGTCCGGGCCGAGCGCCTGGCTCGCCACCCGGGTGAAGACGTGCAGGATGCGGTCCCTCGGGGTGCCGTCCGGCCCCTCCGGGAGGAGGTGCGCCGCGTACTCCGCCGCCCTCGACTCCAGGCTCGCCGCCAGCAACTCGTCCTTGCTCGCGAAGAGTTGGTACATGGAGCGTTTGGACACGCCCGCCGCCTTGCACAGGGCCTCCACGCCGATGCCGACGCCCTCGCGGTACGAGAGGTCGGCGGCGGCGGCGACGAGGCGGGCTCGGGTATCGGGCTTGTCCGGGGTGGTCATGGTGAAAGGTTAATCCGGTGCAGGCCCTTCCTGTCGTAGAGGCGGGTCACGCCGAAGCCGAAGGCCAGCGCCGCCAGGAGACCGGCGCCCATCATCAGCCAGCCGCGGGTCAGGCCCGCGTCGCCCTGGGCGTCGTAGTAGAGGATCGAGCGCACGCCGCCGGTGATCTGACGCAGCGGCTCGAACTCCGCCAGGAAGCGGTAGAAGCCGGGCAGCGCTTCCAGCGGGGTCGTCGCGCCGGCCGTCGGGACGGCCATGGCGATGAAGACGAGGGTGACCAGGAGCATGCCCGGCGTACCGGCGACGGCGAGGAGGGCGAGCGCGCCGATGCCGCAGACGGCGATCGCGGCGACCGAGTAGAGCCACAGCAACGGCAGGTGCCCGGCGTCCATGCCCATGATCCCGACCGCGCCGAGCATCACCAGCGTGCCCATGACCAGGGAGAGCCCGGCCATCATCGTGCTGCTGACGGCGAGGGTCTGGACCCGGGTCGCGCGGATGAGGGGCCGGTGCAGGCGGCGTGGGCCCATGTCGTTGTGCGTGTAGCCGAGGGCGTGGTCGACCTGCCCCGTGAGGACGTTCGCGGCGAGCATCCCGCAGACGACGAGGACGAGGGAGTAGTAGAAGGCGGTCATCCCGAGGCCGCTGTGGTCGCCGATGGGGTGCCCGTCCTCGATATGCACGGCGATCGGGTCGGCGGCCAACGCCTTGTCGGGCAGCGCGAGTTGGCGCCCAAGCCGGGCCGACGCCGCGCTCGCCGCCTCCGTCGCGGCCTGCCGGGCGAAGCTGGAGCCGAGGCTCCCGGCGGACTGGTTGGTGAGGACGGTCAGGGTCGGCCGGTGGGTCGCGGTGCCGTTGCTGAGAGCGGTTACTGAAACGGAGAAGTCGGCGGGGACGACGAGGGCGCCGTACAGCTCGCCCTTGCCTAGCTGTGTCCGGGCCTCGCGTTCGGTCATCACCTTCCACTCGACCTTGTCGCCGGGCGCGGCGGCGATGCCCTGGGCGACCCGGGCGCCCAGCTCACCGCCGTCCGCGTCGACGAGGGCGACCGGGAGGTTCTTCAGCTGGCCGGCCGGGTCGATGTTCGCGCCGACGTAGAAGAGGGTGAACAGCAGTGCCAGCACCCCCGTGAGCACGCCGTTGGCGATCCACAGGGGGCGGGCACGCAGGACGCGGTACGGGCTCACGCCGGGGCCGGTCACAGTCCGAACGGGGCGTACATGTCGGCGATCTCACCGGCGAGCGCGGCCTTGGCCCAGCGGCTGGTGTCGTCGGCGAGGACCTCGTGCGCGTCGGTGTCGACGTACCCCATGTGCAGGCCGGTGACGCGGATGCCGCGTGGCTTCAGGGTGGTCACGGGAGCTCCAGGGCAGCGAGGAAGAGAGGGAAACCGATCAGTTTTTGATCGACCCCCCCACCATAAACCGACCGTTTTCCACAGTCCAAATCATTGACGCGACCATGTCCTACCTTTAAGTTCTGGCCGAAGTTACGAACTACGTTCGAAATTACGGACAAGGGACGGTCCTGTATGCCTCGGATGTATCGCGGGCGCAGACTGCTGCTCTGCCTGCTCGCGCTGCTCGGCCTGCTGGCCGCCACCGCGCAACCGGTGGCGGCGGCCGACGGCCGCCCGTACACCAACCCGCTCAAGTCGGCCAAGGGCGCCGACCCCTGGCTGGAGTACCACGACGGGAACTACTACCTGGTGACCACGACGTTCACCGGCATCCTCGGCATCCGGAAGTCACCGACCCTCGCGGGCCTCGCGACCGCGCCGAACGTGCAGGTGTGGTCGGACACGACGGCGAGCCGCGACACCAACATCTGGGCACCCGAGCTGCACTTCCTGAACGGCCGCTGGTACCTGTACTACTCGGCCGGACAGAGCGGCGTCGCCTGCTGCGACTCGCAGCGCACGCACGTCCTGGAGAGCACCGGGACCGACCCGCTGGGCCCGTACACGTACAAGAACACGCTCACCGGCTCGAACCTCACGCCGGGCGGCTGGCTGATCGACGCGACCGTGCTCCAGGCCGGCGGGAAGCTGTATCTGGTAGGAAGCGGTTTCAGCAACGGGAGTACACAGAGCCTGGTCATCGCGCCGATGAGCAACCCGTACACGCTGGCCAGCAGGGCGTTCAGCATCATCTCCAGCCCCACGCTGAGCTGGGAGACGTCCGGCATGCCCGTCAACGAGGCTCCCGAGCCGCTGTACCGCGACGGCCGTACGTTCCTGACGTTCTCCGCGAGCTACTGCCAGACCGCCGACTACAAGCTCGGCCAACTGGAGCTGACCGGCCCGGACCCGCTGAGCGCCTCGTCGTGGACGAAGAAGCAGACGCCGGTCTTCCAGCGCAGCGACGCGAACGGCGTCTACGGCCCCGGCCACAACGGCTTCTTCACCTCGCCGGACGGCACGGAGAACTGGCTCGTCTACCACGCCAACAACTCGGCGAGCGGCGGCTGCGGCAACGGACGGACCACGCGGGCCCAGAAGTTCACCTGGAACGCCGACGGCACCCCGGACTTCGGCACGCCGGTCGCGCTCGGTACGACGCTCCCCGGCCCGTCCGGCGAGACGGCAACCACGCCGACGGCGTACACGCTCGTGAACCGCAACAGCGGCAAGTGCCTGGACGTGAACGGGAGTTCGTCCGCCGACGGGGCGAATGTCCAGCAGTGGACGTGCACCGGCGGCGCGAACCAGAAGTGGCGGGTCGAGGATCTCGGCGACGACACGAACCGGCTGGTGAACGTGGCGTCCGGCAAGGTCCTCGACACGGCGGACTGCTCGGCGGCGGACGGCGCCGACCTGCGCCAGTGGTCGTGGCTCAACAACAAGTGCCAGCGGTTCCGGCTGGTGTTCACGGCCTCCGGCGACCACGTACGGCTCGTCAACGAGAACAGCGGCAAGGTCGCGGACGCCGCCGACTGCGGCGCGGCCGACGGGACCGACGTCCGGCAGTGGACGTGGCTGAACAACAACTGCCAGCAGTGGCGCCTCGTGCCCGCTGCCTGACCTGTGCGGAGAACTACCTTGAGACGTAACGCCCTTCGGCTGCTGACAGCCGTACTCCTCGCCCTCGCAGGGGTGTTGACCACCGTGACCCCGTCGCAGGCCGCCGTGCCGGACTCCCCCGCCGTGACCTACACGAACCCGATCGCCGAACAGCGGGCCGACCCGCACATCTTCAAACACACCGACGGCTACTACTACTTCACCGCGACCGTGCCCGCCTACGACAAGATCGTGCTGCGCCGCGCGACGACCATCCAGGGCCTCTCGACGGCCCCGGAGACCACCATCTGGACCAAGCACGCGAGCGGCGTGATGGGCGCGCACATCTGGGCGCCGGAGATCCACTTCATCGACGGCAAGTGGTACGTGTACTTCGCGGCCGGGGCCACCAACGACATCTGGGCGATCCGGATGTACGTCCTGGAGGGCACCGGCGCGAACCCGCTGACCGCGACCTGGACCGAGAAGGGCCAGATCAGGACCACGTGGGAGACGTTCTCGCTGGACGCGACCACGTTCGTCGTCGGCGGCGTGCGCTACCTCGCGTGGGCGCAGCGCAACCCCGCCGAGGACAACAACACCAGCCTGTTCATCGCGAAGATGGCCAACCCCTGGACGATCCAGGGGACTCCGGCCGAGCTGTCGGCGCCGACGCTGTCGTGGGAGACCATCGGGTTCAAGGTGAACGAGGGCCCGGCCGTCATCGAGCACGGCGGCAAGGTCTTCATGACGTACTCGGCGAGCGCGACCGACGCCAACTACTGCCTGGGGATGCTGACCGCGTCCGCGACCGCCGACCTCACCAACCCGGCGTCCTGGACGAAGAGTTCGAACCCCGTGTTCCGCTCGAACGCGGCGACCTCGCAGTACGGTCCCGGCCACAACTCGTTCACGGTCTCCGAGGACGGCAAGTCCGACATCCTCGTCTACCACGACCGCAGCTACAAGGACATCACCGGCGACCCGCTGAACGACCCCAACCGCCGTACCCGCGTGCAGAAGGTGTATTGGAAGGCCGACGGCACCCCCGACTTCGGCGTCCCGGTCGCCGACGGGGTCACCCCGCAGCGCCTGTCCTCGTACAACTTCCCCGACCGGTTCGTCCGCCACTACGACTACCGGGCGCGCATCGAGGCGAACGTATCGCCCCTCGCCGACTCGCAGTTCAAGGCCGTGGCCGGGCTCGCGGGCAGCGGGACCGTGTCCCTGGAGTCCGCGAACTTCCCCGGCTACTACCTGCGGAGCAACAGCGCCTCCGAGGTGCGGGTGGAGAAGAACGACGGCACGGCCGCCTTCGCGTCCTCCGCGAGCTTCTACAGCCGCGCCGGGCTCGCGGACGCGGCCGGGGTGTCGTACGAGTCGTACGGCACGCCCGGCCGGTACGTCCGGCACTACGACTACCTGCTGTACGTGCAGGCGTTGAGCACGGCGACGGACCGGGCCGACGCCACGTTCTACCGCCAGTGACGGGCTAGAAGACGACGGTCCAGCCCTCCTGGGCCGCCTGCGCCGAGGTGTACGACACTCCGTGCACCTTCAGGGCCTTGGCGTCCAGGAGGGTGATCTCGCCGCCGTTGTTGGGGAGTTGGGCGCCGCCTCGCAGGGGAACCTGTAGGGCGGCGCCCGCCGCAATGGGCCCCGGGGGTACGGGAGTTGTGTTGCCGACGCGGTCCACCAGGCTCCAGCCCGTCAGGTCCACGGGGTCCGGGGAGGCGTTGAGGAGGGTGACCTGTTCCGGTTCGGGGGCGGGGCCGCGCGGGTTGACCAGCGCCGCGACGATCCTCACCGGCTGCGTGCCGGGTTCCGGGCGGGTGCCGTCCGTGTCCTTCAGGGCGTGGCCCGTCACGTCGTCCGTGTGCCAGGCCTGGCTCTGGAAGGCGAGGAAGACGGCGACCCAGCGGTCCTTGCCGGCCTCGCCCGGCAGGCGGATCAGGAGGCCGCCGTCCTGCCAGACGCCGTCGTCCTTCTGGAACCGTTTGCTGTTGCCCTGGTTCATGTGGATGTCGTGCACGCCGTTACCCGGCAGGAAGCCGAACACCTTGTCCCTGACGCCGGTTTCGGGGCCCCAGCGTTCACCGAAGACGTACAGGCGGGCGCCCTCGGTCTCCAGGGCGCGGCGGACGTAGTGGTCCAGCAGGTCGGCCAGGTCGTTGTCCGGGCCGCTCACGTCCGGCGGCAGCGTCCTCATCTTCGCCGGGTCGAACAGGTTGCCCCGGATGAAGTCCAGGTTCGGGCCGCCCGGGCCTGCCGGGAGCTTGTTCCAGCCGCCCGCCAGACCCGCGAGGCGGGCCGTCACCGGGTGCTGGAAATCGTCGTCCACCAGGTACAGCAGCTCCGAAGGGCGTTCCTGGGACAGGACGTTGACGGAGATCCGGTAGTGCGTGCCGGACTCGTCCGCGACGTGGATCTGGTAGTGCGGGCTGTCCGTGCCGCCCTCCCTGCGGGTGTCCACCGCTCGGGCGATCAGGACTCCGTACGTCTTCAACGGCATGGGTGATCAACTCCCCCCGTGGGCGGGCGGATTGCCCGCCTCTGCGGTGATGGTAGAGGGATGTCGGCCATGATCACCGGCATACCGGACCCCGGTTCACCCCTACGATCGGCCCGTGGTCACCTTCTCGCTCGAACGTACGGTCCCGCTTCCGCCGGAGGAGGCCTGGAGCCGGCTCACCGAGTGGCGCCGCCATGGCGACGTCGTCCCCCTCACTCGTGTCACCGTCCTCACGCCCGCGCCCACCGGCGAGGGCACGGTCTTCGTCGCCCGCACCGGCCTCGGGCCCCTCTCCTTCGACGACCGCATGGAGGTCACGGTCTGGCAGCCGCCCTCCGACGACGGCACTCCCGGCCTGTGCCGCCTGGAGAAACGGGGACGCGTCGTACTCGGGTGGGCCGAGATCGAGGTACGGCCCGGGCCCGGCGGGCGGGCGCGGGTGGTGTGGCGGGAGGAGTTGCGTACGCGGTTTCTGCCGGGTTTCTGCGATGG
>NZ_LIRL01000049.1 GCF_001419795.1 Streptomyces niveiscabiei | reverse complement strand
CGGTCACCAACGAGACCGCCGCCGCCGTCTTCCGCCGCCTGATCGCCTCCCAGCTCCTGCGCCGCGTGGCCGCGCGCGTGGACCTCCCCGACGCGGAACTCCGCGCGGAACTCGCCGCCGCCCAGCTCGTCGGCTGCGCGATGCTCCGGTACGTCATCAAGGTCGAGCCGCTCGCCTCGGCGGACGTGGAACAGCTCATCGCGCGCGTGGCACCCGTCGTCCAGGGCCACCTGACCGCGCCGTGAGGCGCACCTGACAACCCCTGCACGCCTCCGCACCGAGACGCACATCCCGCATTCCGGACACCCCGTCCCGCCCTCTGGATGACCGGCGTACGCTCGACGACAGCCCTACCTGTCTGAAGGAGCGAGCGACGATGCCCGAGCTGAGGTCCCGCACAGTCACCCACGGCCGCAACATGGCAGGCGCACGCGCGCTGATGCGGGCGTCCGGTGTACCCGGCGCGGACATCGGCCGGAAGCCGATCATCGCGGTGGCGAACAGCTTCACGGAGTTCGTGCCGGGGCACACGCACCTTCAGCCGGTCGGCCGGATCGTCAGCGAGGCGATCGTCGAGGCGGGCGGCATCCCGCGCGAGTTCAACACGATCGCCGTGGACGACGGCATCGCGATGGGCCACGGCGGGATGCTCTACAGCCTGCCCTCGCGCGACCTGATCGCGGACAGCGTCGAGTACATGGTCGAGGCGCACTGCGCGGACGCGCTGGTGTGCATCTCCAACTGCGACAAGATCACCCCGGGCATGCTGAACGCGGCCCTCAGGCTGAACATCCCGACGGTGTTCGTCTCCGGCGGCCCCATGGAGTCCGGCCGAGCGACCCTGGTCGACGGCTCGGTCCGCACGCTCGACCTGGTCGACGCGATCTCCGACGCGGTGAACGACAAGATCTCCGACGAGGACATCGCCCGCATCGAGGAGAACGCCTGTCCCACCTGCGGCTCGTGTTCCGGCATGTTCACCGCCAACTCGATGAACTGCCTGACCGAGGCGATCGGCCTCTCCCTGCCGGGCAACGGCTCCGTGCTGGCCACGCACACCGCGCGCAAGCAGCTGTACGTGGACGCCGCGCGGACGGTCATGGACATCACCCGCAGGTACTACGAGCAGGACGACGCGACGGTACTGCCCCGTTCCGTCGCCTCCTTCGCGGCGTTCGAGAACGCGATGGCACTCGACATCGCCATGGGCGGGTCGACGAACACGATCCTGCACCTGCTGGCCGCCGCCCAGGAGGCGGAGGTCCCCTTCGGCCTGGAGCAGATCGACGCGGTCTCCCGGCGCGTGCCGTGCCTCGCGAAGGTCGCCCCGAACGTCGCCAAGAACCGCACGTACTACATGGAGGACGTGCACCGCGCGGGAGGCATCCCGGCGCTCCTGGGCGAGCTGCACCGCGCGGGCCTGCTGAACGAGGACGTGCACTCCGTCCACAGCCCCTCCCTGGCCGACTGGCTGAAGACCTGGGACGTCCGGGGCGGCTCGCCCTCCCCGGAGGCCGTCGAGCTGTGGCACGCCGCGCCCGGGTGCGTGCGCTCCGCCGAGGCGTTCTCCCAGTCGGAGCGCTGGGAGACGCTCGACGAGGACGCCGAGGGCGGCTGCATCCGCTCCGCCGAGCACGCGTACTCCAAGGACGGCGGCCTGGCCGTCCTGAAGGGCAACCTGGCCGTCGACGGGGCCGTGGTGAAGACCGCGGGCGTCGACGAGTCCATCTGGACCTTCGAGGGCCCCGCGGTCGTCTGCGAGTCGCAGGAGGAGGCCGTCCAGAAGATCCTCCTGAAGGAGATCAAGGAGGGCGACGTCGTCGTCATCCGCTACGAGGGCCCCAAGGGCGGCCCCGGCATGCAGGAGATGCTCTACCCGACCTCGTACCTCAAGGGCCGCGGCCTCGGCAAGGCGTGCGCCCTGATCACGGACGGTCGCTTCTCCGGCGGCACCTCGGGCCTGTCCATCGGCCACGCCTCCCCCGAGGCGGCCGGCGGCGGCACGATCGCCCTCGTCGAGGACGGCGACCGCATCCGCATCGACATCCCGGGCCGCTCGATCGAACTCCTGGTGGACGACGCCGAACTGGCCCGCCGCGAGGCCGCCCTGAACGGCGTCTACGCCCCGAAGAGCCGCGAACGCAAGGTCTCCGCCGCCCTGCGCGCGTACGCGGCGATGGCCACCAGCGCCGACAAGGGCGCCGTCCGCGACGTGTCCAAGCTGGGCTGACCGCTCTCGGTACGACGGACTGGGGCCCCCTTCGCGCAGAAAGGGGCCCCAGTCCGTCATAAAGAGCCACCCCTATAGGGAGCCCCGGTTACTGTCCCGGCGTGTCGTCCTCGGTCACCGCGAACACCGTCCCGTCCGGCGCGCCCGCGTACACGCGCCCGTCGACCGCCTGGGGCGCGGGCAGGGCGGCGGCGACCTCGTCGGGACGGCTGCCGGTGCGCAGGGTCGTCGTGCTGAGGAGGCGTCCCGCGCGCGCGTCGACGATCAGCAGACGGCCGTCGGCGCCGCTGAAGTACACGCGCGCGCCGTCCGCCGCGAGGTCGGAGCCACGGCTCACGGACGTCTGGAGCGACCACACCTGCGTGCCCGTGCCGAGGTCCACGGCGGCCAGGGAGCCGTCGTAGCCCAGGAGGTAGACCTTCTCGCCGGCCACCGTCGCGCGCGCCTGCGTGAGGGCGACGTCCAGCGGCACCTTCAGGGACTTGCCCGTCGCCGGGGAGTAGCGGACCACCGCGCCGGTCTCGCCGTAGTCGGCGCCGCCCTTGAGGAGGACGAGGTCCTCGCCCGCGCGCCCGACCGGGGTGAGCGCGCCGGTCAGCTTGGCCTCCCAGCGGACGGTGCCCGTCGTCGGGTCGAGCGCGGTGACCCGCGTGCGCGTGCCGTCGGAGGAGACGTTCGCCGCGTACGCGAGCCGGTCGCCGCGGAACGACGCGAACACCGGCAGGCGCTGGCCTTCGATCCGCTTGGTCCACAGGTCCTTGCCGGTCGCGCCGTCGACGGCCGTCACCGTGCCGCCGGGGGCGGTCAGCAGCAGCGCGCCGCCCGCGTGGCAGACGCCGGAGTACCCGGAGACGTCCCGCTGCCAGCGCGCCGCGCCGGTCGCCGGGTCCAGGGCGAGGGCGCGGCTGCCCGAGCGGGTGACGACCTGGACGAGGCCGCTCTCGACGGCCGGCGCGCGGCCCGGGGTGTCGTCGGCGGCCAGCGCGTGCCGCCACAGCACACGGCCGTCGTTCGCGTCGAGCGCCGACACCAGACCTCGCTGAGCGCACAGGAGCCGCCCTGAGGCGTACGTGCAGCGCGGCAGGGACCCGGAGTCGTCCGGTGCCGGTTTCGTCGCCCAGGGGGCGAATGCTGCCGTTCTGGAGGGTGTTGTGCGCGGAGCGGCGGTGCTCGTGCCGTCCACGACGCGCAGGCCGACGAAACCGCCGCCCGCGAGGACGGCGACGGCCGCACCGGCGAGGATCACCTTCTGGCGCCTGCGCCCCTTGCGGGACTTCACCGGTTCCACCGGGACCGGCTCGGGCGCGCCGGCCGGCGTGGGTGTCCCGGCCGTCTGAGGCCCGGCCTCCGGCACCCGCCCGCTCGGCACGAACGTCTGCGTGTCGTACGACGCCGCCACCGACCGCAGCTCGCGCATCAGCTCGTCCGGCGTGGGCCGGTCCTCGGGCTCCTTCGCGAGGCAGCTCAGCACCAGGGGCGCGAGGTTCTCCGGCACGCCCGCGAGCTCCGGCTCGTCGTGCACCACCTGGTACGCCACGATGTACGGGCTGTCCGAGTCGAACGGGCCGCGTCCCGTCGCCGCGTGCACCAGCACCGAGCCCAGCGCGAAGATGTCCGCCGCCGGGCCCACCTCGCGCGGGCGCCGGAACTGCTCCGGCGCCATGAAGGGCGGCGTTCCGATCAACTTGCCCGTCTCGGTGCGCAGTTCGCTGTCCTTCGGGCGTGAGATCCCGAAGTCGATCACCTTCGGGCCGTCCTCGGCCAGCAGCACGTTGCTCGGCTTGAGATCGCGGTGCACCACGCCCACGCGGTGGATGTCCCGCAGCGCCTCCACCAACCCGAGCGCCAGCCGCCGCAGTTCGGTCCCCCGCAGGGGCCCGTCGTCGCGGACGCGGGCGGACAGCGAACGCCCCGGCACGTACTGCGTCGCCATCCAAGGCCGGTCCGCATCGGGATCCGCATCGACGACAGCCGCCGTGAACGCGCCGCTCACCTTGCGGGCGGCGGCGATCTCCTGGCGGAAACGGGCGCGGAACACGCTGTCGGCGGCGTACTGGTCATGGACGACCTTGACCGCGACCTCCCGCCCGGAACGGGACCGCGCGCGATAGACGACCCCCATCCCCCCGGCACCCAGCCGGTCGACGATCTGATAACCGCCGAGCTCCTTGGGGTCGCCGTCGTGCAGTGCCACCTCCCCGTCCACCCCTCACCCGCCGTGCAGTTCGAGGTCACAGGATATGCAAAGCGTAGGAGGTGTGAGACCGGGAGCCCGTGGAGGGACGTTGACGGTTGCGTGCCCACGACGCCGTCGTGTGCCACGATCGAGGGAACGGTCTCCGATCTCTCGGAGAGGTGATCTTCCCGTGTCCCAGTCTGGCGAGCGACAGAAAAGGGAGGGACGTGACATGACTGCCATGGCCCATGAGCCGTTCACGCAGGCAGACGTTCTGCTTGAGGGCTTCCTCGCCCTGGACACCCCGGAGGGTTTCCGGGCAGAGCTCCTCGAGGGGGAGATCGTTGTGACGCCGCCGCCGGACGGGGACCACGAGGACTACATCGGCCTGATCGTGAGCCAAGTGCTCAGGAAATCGCAGGTCGACATCCAGTTCTCCGGCAACAAAGGGCTGAAGCTGGGGTCCGGTGCTCCGAGGAACCATGTGATTCCCGACGGCACCTTCGCACCCCAGGAACTGCGGCTCTACCGTGGCGCCGACCCCTGGATGCCGCCCGACGGCGTCGCCCTGGTCCTGGAGGTGACCTCCACGAAGCCTCGGGCGGACCGGGTGGCCAAGCGCCATGGCTACGCCCACGCCGGTATCCCTCTCTACCTCCTCGTCGACCGCGACAGTTCCTCGCTCACCCTCTTCAGCGACCCGGAGGACGAGGACTACCGCCAGCACATCACTCTGCCGTTCGGTAAGCCCCTCCCCCTCCCCGAGCCCTTCGGGTTCGAGTTGGAGACCGGCGAGTTTCTCTGAGCATGACGAAGGGCCGGGTCCCGTATAAGGAACCCGGCCCTTCCTGGGTCACACAGTCACCGGCTCCTCCACCGGCTTCTCCTCAGGGGCAACGCCCGCCTTCTTCGCCGCGCGCCTCTCCTTACGGAGTTCCAGCATCGCGTACAGCGTCGGTACCAACAGCAACGTCAGCAGGGTTGAGGTGATCAGGCCGCCGATCACCACGACGGCCAGCGGCTGGGAGATGAAGCCGCCTTCGCCGGTAACCCCTAGGGCCATCGGCAACAACGCGAAGATCGTCGCCAGGGCCGTCATGAGGATGGGGCGCAGGCGGTGGCGGCCTCCCTCTACGACCGCCTCGACGACGCCGTATCCCTGGGAGCGGTACTGGTTGATCAGGTCGATGAGGACGATCGCGTTGGTCACCACGATGCCGATGAGCATCAGCATGCCGATCATCGCGGGGACGCCCATCGGGGTGCCGGTGAGAAGCAGGAGACCGATCGCGCCGGTCGCCGCGAACGGGATCGAGACGAGGAGGATCAGTGGCTGAGCCAATGAGCGGAACGTCGCGACGAGCAGCATGAAGACGATGGCGATGGCCGCCAGCATGGCCAGGCCGAGGTTCTTGAACGCGCTGTCCTGGTCGGAGGACACGCCACCGATCTCGGCGCGGGCGCCTTCGGGGAGTTTCAGGGCGTCGATCTTGGATTGCAGGGCCGTGCTGACGGCACCCGTGTTGTCGCCGGTCGGTTTCGCCGTGATCGTCGCCGCGCGCTGGCCGTCGATGCGGGTCATGGAGACCGGGCCGTCGACGACCTGGACCGTCGCCACGTCGCCGAGTTTCACCGCGCCCAGCGACAGGCCCCGCAGCTCCGCCAGCGTCTTCGCCGGTTTCGCCGAGGTGATCACGACATCGCGCTCGGTGTCGTCGAGGACGGCCTTGGCGGCCGTCGTACCGCGTACGGCCTGGGCGACGGCGAGGCCGAGGGACTGGTCGTCGAAGCCGGCGGCGGCAGCGGCGGAGTTCGCCTTGACGGAGATGCGCGGGACGCTCTGGGAGAGGTCGCTCGTGACGTCCGTGACGTCGTCCAGCGAGGCCACGGCCTTGCGGACCTCCTCGGACGCCGTGCGCAGCGTGTCCCCGTCCGACGCCTTCACGACGACGCTGAGGTCCTGCGCGCCGAACCCGTCCCCGGCGGAGACGGTGACGGTGCCGGCCCCGTCGAGCTTCTTCAGCCCGTCCTCGACGCGCTTCTGGACGTCGTCGTACGACGCGGAGTCCTCCAGCATGACCTGGTACGACGCCTGGTTGCTGTCGGTCGCGCCGCCGAACGCCGCGAGGAACCCGGAGGACCCGATGGTGACCTGGTAGTCCTTGACACCCTCGGTCCGAGCCAGCAGCGCTTCGACCTTCTTCGCCTCGGCGTCGGTGGCCGCCAGGCTCGTACCCGGCTTCAACTCCTGCTTGACGGTGAGGACTTGCTGCTCACCCTGGTCGAAGAAGTTGGTCTTGAGCAGCGGCGCCATGCCGAACGTGCCGAGCAGGACGACGACGGCGATGGCCACGCTGAGCAGCCGGCGCCGGGTCGCGAACCGCAGGACGGGGACGTACAGCTTCTGGAGCCTGCTGTTCGCCTCCTTCTCCTCCGCGACGCGGCGGGCCTCGGCGGCGTCCTCGGGGGTGCCCTTGGGGGCGCGCAGGAACCAGAAGGACAGGACGGGTACGACGGTGAGGGACACCAGCAGGGACGCGAGCAGGGCCGCCGTCACCGTCAGGCTGAAGGAGCCGAAGAGGGCGCCGACCATGCCGCCGACCAGGCCGATCGGCAGGAACACGGCGACGGTGGTGAGCGTCGACGACGTCACCGCGCCCGCGACCTCGCGGACGGCCGTCAGGATCGCCGCCTGGCGCTCCTCGCCGTAGCCGAGGTGCCGTTTGATGTTCTCCAGGACGACGATGGAGTCGTCGACGACGCGGCCGATCGCGATGGTCAGCGCGCCGAGGGTGAGCATGTTGAGCGACAGGTCGCGGGTCCACAGGACGATCAGCGCGAGGACCACGGACAGCGGGATCGACACGGCCGTGACCAGCGTCGAGCGGATCGACGCGAGGAAGACGAGGATCACGAGCACCGCGAAGAGCAGGCCGAGCGCGCCCTCGGTGGTGAGGCCCTTGATGGACTTGGAGACGGCCGGGCCCTGGTCGCTGACGACGGTGATGTCGGCGCCGAGGTCCTTGCGCAGCGCGGGGAGCTTGTCCTCGACGGCGTTCGAGATGGTGACCGCGCTGCCGTCGTGGGCCATGGTGACGGTCACGGCGAGGCTGGGCTTGCCGTCGGTGCGGGTGATGGAGTCGGCGGGGGCCTCCTCCTCGCGGACGGCGGCGACATCCGCGACCTTGACCGGGGCCTTGCCGGGAACGGGGATACGGAGATCCGCGATCTGCCGGACGGACGTGTACCCGCCCCCGATCTGGACCGTCCGGTTCGCGCCCGCCTCGTCGAAGGAGCCGCCCGGCAGCGTGACGCCGCCCGCCTGGAGGGCCTGCGCCAACGACTGGGTGGTGAGACCGGCCGCCGCGAGCTTCGCGTCGTCCGGCGTGACGGTGACCCGCAGGTCGCGCACGCCCGTGACGGCGACCTGGCCGACGCCGTCGATGTCCCGCAGCGCGGGGACGACCGTCGAGTCGAGCTGGTCGGCGAGGGCCTGCTGGTCCTTGTCGGAGGTGACGGCGAGGACGACGGTCGGGATGTCGTCCGTGGACCCCGCGACGACCTGCGGGTCGACGGCGTCCGGCAGCCCCGCGCGGGCGCGGTTCACGGCCTGCTGGACGTCGGCGACGATGCGCTTCGTGTCGTTGCCGTAGTCGAAGGACGCCATGATGACGGCGTTGCCCTCGCTCGCGGTCGAGGTGACGCCGGTGATGCCGTCGACGCCTTCGAGGTTGTTCTCGATCGGCTCGACGACCTGCTTCTCGACGACGTCGGGAGAGGCGCCCTGGTACGGCGCGATCACCGAGACCATGGGCAGTTCGATGGTGGGCAGGAGCTGCTGTTTGAGCTGGGGTATCGCGATCAGCCCGAAGACGAGCGCGACCAGCGACATCAGCCCGATCAGGGCGCGTTGGGCGAGGCTGAACCTGGACAGCCAGGACATAAGCGGGAGTTCTCTCTCCTGTGAGCGGCAGAAGCGGTCGCTCACCACCCTGGTTCATCCTCACGGGCGGTTTCGTAGACCCGAGGTCCCGTTCCTTATCCCCCGCATACTCCGGCCGCAGTACGACCGTACGAACGTCACTCCACCCTTGGGCGTACCAGGCCCGACTCGTAGGCGATGACGACGAGTTGGGCCCGGTCCCGGGCGCCCAGCTTGGCCATGGCCCGGTTGACGTGCGTCTTCACGGTCAGCGGGCTCACTTCCAGCCGCTCCGCGATCTCGTCGTTCGAGTGGCCCCCGGCGACCTGGACCAGGACCTCGCGCTCGCGGACGGTCAGCGCCTCCAGGCGGGCCGCTCTGACCGGGTCGCCCGGGTCGTCGTCGCCCTGCGCGAGGAACCTCGCGATCAGGCCCTTCGTCGCGGCCGGGGACAGCAGGGCCTCGCCGCCCGCCGCGACCCGGATCGCGCTGAGGAGTTCCTCCGGTTCGCTGCCCTTGCCGAGGAAGCCGGAGGCGCCCGCCCGCAGCGACTGCACGACGTAGTCGTCCACCTCGAACGTCGTCAGTATGACGACCCTGACGTGCGCGAGCGCCGGGTCGGCGCTGATCATCCGCGTCGCCGCGAGCCCGTCCGTCCCCGGCATGCGGATGTCCATGAGGACGACGTCCGCGCGCTCCTCCTTCGCCAGGCGTACCGCCTCCGCGCCGTCCGACGCCTCGCCCACGACCTCCATGTCCGGCTCCGAGTCCACGAGCACGCGGAACGCGCTGCGCAGCAGCGCCTGGTCGTCGGCGAGCAGGACCCGGATCGGTGTCATAGGGAGTTCTCCGCCTTGCTGGTCGTCTTGACCGGCAGGATCGCATGGACCCGGAAGCCGCCGCCGTAGCGGGGGCCGGTGGTGAGGGTGCCGCGCAGGGCGGTGACCCGCTCCCGCATGCCGAGCAGCCCGTGGCCCCCGCCGCTCTCCCCGGGCCGGTCCTCGGGCGGCGCGCCGTTGTCCAGCACCGTGATCTCCACGTTCGGGCCCACGCGTACGACGCTGACCTCCGCCTTCGCGTCGCCTCCCGCGTGTTTCTGCACGTTCGTCAGGGCTTCCTGGATGACCCGGTACGCGGCGAGGTCCACGGCCGCGGGGAGCGTCGTGTCCTGGTCCGCTCGCGCCACCTCGACCTTCAGGCCCGCGTTGCGGAAGGTGTCCGCGAGTTCGTCCAGGCGGCCCAGGCCCGGGGCGGGTTCCGTGGGGGCCTCCGGGTCGCCGGACTGCCTCAACAGGCCCACGGTGGCGCGGAGTTCGTTCAACGCCGAGCGGCTGGCCTCGCGGACGTGCGCGAGGGCTTCCTTGGCCTGGTCGGGGCGCTTGTCCATGACGTGCGCCGCGACTCCCGCCTGGACGTTCACCAGGGCGATGTGGTGCGCGACCACGTCGTGCAGGTCCCGCGCGATCCTCAGGCGCTCCTCGGCGACCCTCCGGCGGGCCTCCTCCTCCCGGGTGCGTTCCGCCCGCTCCGCCCGGTCCCTGATCGCCTGGACCACCGCCCGCCTGCTGCGCACGGCGTCACCGGCCGTCGCCCCGATGCCGGTCCAGGCGAAGATGCCGAGGTTTTCCTGCGCGTACCAGGGCAGGGGGCCCGCCAGCATCGCGGCGCCGGTGAGGACCGTGACCGTCAGGACGCCGAGGCGGAGGGTGGTCGAGCGGTCCGTCGACGCGGCGACCGTGAACAGGGCGACGACGGCCGACATCACCACGGGCGCCCTCGGATCACCGGCCGTCAGGCACTCGGCGAGGGAGACGCCGGACGTCGCCGCGAGGACCCTGATCGGGGCCCGGCGCCTGAAGATCAGCGCGATCGCGCCGAGCGTCATGAGGACGAGGCTCAGCGGGTCCGGGGTGCTGACCCCCCAGCTGACCCCGCGGTCCCCGTGCGGCTCCACGAAGCTGCCGGCGAGCATGCACACGAGAACACCGGCCGCGATCGCCGCGTCCAGGGCGAGGGGGTGCGCGCTGACACCGCCGCGGGCTCGGTCGAGGGTACGGGTGCGTGTGCTCACGCTGCCAAGGTACGGCGGGGGTGGGGGGAGCGTCATCGGGGGTGCATTTCGGTCTGGGTGTGGGAGTTCATGTGAGCATGCCGCTATGACGCACACCTGGCCCTCCCACCTCGACGTCGGCGCCGTCCGGTTCGCTCGGCCCACCGCTCACTACGACGACGTCCTCGTGTTCTACCGGGACGCCCTCGGGCTGCCCGTCCTCGCGCAGTGGCGGGGGCACAGTGGGTACGACGGGGTCGTGCTGGGGTTGCCGGGCGCGCCGGTGAACATGGAGTTGTTGCAGTACGGGGAGGCGCCGCACATCCCCGAGGCGCACCCCGAGAACCAGCTCGTGCTGTATCTGCGGGGGCCGGAGGCGGTGGCCACGGCGGCGGCACGGCTCGCGGAACACGGGCACGCCCCGGTGGCACCGGCGAACCCCTACTGGGACGAGCACGGCGCGGTCCTCTTCGAGGATCCGGACGGCTGGCTGGTGGTGCTCGCCCCGTGGGTGTTCGGGGAGGAGAGGCCGCCGGGGGCGAGGACGTGACGGGTCAGCCCGGGATCAGGCCGTCGTCGTTGAGCATGGCCCGGACTTCCGCGAGGGTCGCGTCCGGGCCCGGGAGGATCAGGTCGGAGGGGTGCAGGGCGTCGGGCGGGAGGGGGGTGCCGAGGCTGCGGACC
>NZ_LIRL01000489.1 GCF_001419795.1 Streptomyces niveiscabiei | reverse complement strand
GCATGAAGTGGCCCGCGCGGTCGCCGGTTCCCCACAGGACCTGCCAGTGGGCGTCCGGGCGGGTGGTGCAGGGGAGTTGGGGGACCGGGGCGGAGTTCTCCGTGCCGGTGGTGGTGAGGCAGCGGTCGCTGTGCGCGTTGCGCAGGGCGCGGGCCTCGCTGTCGTCGTGGCCGGTGGGGAGGGTCCAGGTGCGGTCGGGGGCGGCGGCGCAGGTCGCGAGGACGGGGACGAGGCCGGGCGCGGTGCCGGGGGCGCGGAGGCAGAGGCCGCTGCCGTCGTTCACCAGGCGGCCGGCGAGGGCGCTGTCCTTACGGGGCTGTACGGCTGAACTCGTCGGTGTGGTGGGGGTGTTGGCGGGGGCGTCGCTCTGCTCGCCGGAGCCGCCGCTCAGGAGGACGACCGCGAGGGTCGTGCCGAAGACGATGCCTACGACGCAGACCGCGAGGATGGTCATGCGGTTGTCGTGCACGTTGATCTGGAGGTTGCCCGAGCCCTCCTGGATGGCTCCTGGGCCGTGAAAAGTGTTGTTCCTGCGCCGCTTCACGGGCGTGGACCGAACCTGTTCACCTGGATGTTGCCGTTCCCGTTCTGGATCGCGGCGTCGCCGAGGAAGAGGTATCCGTTGGCGCCGGTGAACTCTCCTACCAGGGCTTTCAGCTGAGCTTTCAGAGCGGCTCGCTCCGGCGGGGCCAGGTCTTCCAGCAGATCTTCTGTCCGCGTGCGCCAGACCGCGTCCGCGCCTTCGCCCCTCCCTGCCGTCACGTCGTCCGCCGTGCGGTCGAGGCGTTCGCCTTGCGCCGCTTCGCGTTCCGCGTCGCCTCGTCCCAACGTCCTTGCGAGCCGCGCCCTGAACGCCGCCCACGCGTCCGTCCCCGCGGCCTGCGCCACCGCCGTTCCCACGGACGCGGCCAGCGCCAGCGTCGCTTCGTCCAGCATGACGTTGCCCCCTTCGCCGTGGGCGCCAACGGTAGTCCCGTGCGGGGGTGGACGACAGCGGAACGGGCGCTGTTCGCGGGGGTTCTGGGCTCGCCGTCTCCTCAGCCGCAGACCATCGTCCCGCCACGCACCGGCTCGTAGGACCCGAACTCGGGTACCTCGGAGGGCCGTTGGGAAGAGGAGGCCGGGGTCAGGGCGCGGTCTTCGCGGAGGCGGGTGAACACTTCGTCGGCCCGGGAGCGGTCCCACACCAGTGTCGACCCCACGTCGGGAACGTTCTCGAACCCGCCGATGGGGACCGTCGCGAACTCGGTGGCGGAGGGCGCGAGCCGTACGAGTGTCCTGGCGAGGGACACCAACTCGGCGTCTTTGAAGCCCTGGTCGACGGTGACGGACCCGAGCACGGTGCGGCTGAGCCGGAGCAGGTCGACGGGGTTGTCCTGGAGGCGTTTCAACACGCCTACGAGGAAGCGTTGCTGGCGTTGGACGCGGCCGAGGTCGGCGGCGCCGTCGAACTTGCGGGAGCGGACGTACTGGAGGGAGCGCCCGCCGTCGAGACGATGGGTGCCCGGCGTCAACGCCAGTTTCGTGGCGGGGTCGTCGATCCCCCGGGCCGTGCACACGTCGACCCCGCCGACNNCGGGCACCCACTCGCCGGACCCGGCGTCGCGGTGCGCGGGGATGCGCGCGAGGGAGTCGCGGGGCAGGCTCAGGACGCTGACCCGGTCCTGCCGGGCGGAGATGTGGACGAGCATGAGGGTGTCCGTGCAGTGGCACGCCTCCCCGCGAGCGTGGAACTCCCGCAGTTCCTCCGGCGTGAGCGTCCGGTCGTCGATGCCCATGAGCAGGATGGTCGTGCCCGGCCCGTCGGCGGGCGGCCCCTCGTCGAACACGGCCACCCGCGAGACGGCCAGCGCACTCGGCCCGCCCAACGC
>NZ_LIRL01000488.1 GCF_001419795.1 Streptomyces niveiscabiei | reverse complement strand
CCGGGCGAGTGCGTCGCGGGCGCGCGGGCCCGCGACGCACTCGCCCGGCTCACCGTGGAGATCAACGAGGTCTCGGGCGATGTCGAGGTCGTCGACCAGAGCGAGGTCAGCGAGAACGTCGTCGCCCTCACGGACCGTGCCGCCGAACCGCAGACGCCGGCGGCCGAGGAACCGGCGCCTACGAGCAACCTGCGTACGCCGCTCTTCGCTCCGTACGACGACCGGATCCTCGTCGATCTCGGTGTGGTCCGGTCGCTGCTGCCCGCACTGCGCAAGGTCACCACGGGCGAGCAGTTCGCCAAGCTCCTCACCCACAACCTTCCGGAACTCACCCGGGACGTCCTGCTCGCCCTGAGCGACGGGATGAACCCCGAGGACATCAAGCGGCACATCACCGACGAATGGCGTGCCGACGAGCAGGTCAACCCCCACGACTGGGCAGGTGCCGCCCAGCGTGCCGTCTCCCGGGCCGAGACCGACGACGACGCCGTCCTCGGCGCCCTGGGCCGCAGCTTCGACGCCTGGCGGCTCTTCCTCCATCCCGAGCAACGCCGCCTCGCCACCACCGACTTCAAAGGCTCGGCGAAGGTCACCGGCGGCCCCGGCACCGGCAAGACGGTCGTCGCGCTGCACCGCGTACGCCACCTCGTCGACCAGCTGCCGCCCGGCCACTCCCGCCCGGTCCTGCTCACCACCTACACCGCGAACCTCGCCCTCGACCTCAAGGAGCGACTGCACCAGCTCGGCGGCGACGACCTGCTGCGCCGGGTCGACGTCAAGCACGTCGACGCCCTCGCCAGGGAGATCGTCCAGGAGTCCCGTCTGCCGGTCGGCCTGCCGCTGGACGACGAGGCGGCCATGGACCTGTGGCACACCGTCATCTACGAGACCGAACTGCTGGGCTACGACGCCGACTTCCTCGACGCCGAGTTCAAGCACGTCATCCTCGCGGGCCGGTGCGGCTCGTGGGACCAGTACCGCCGCACCGGCCGCACCGGACGCGGCGGTCGGCTCACCAACACCCAGAAGCACGAGGTGTGGCAGCTCACCCAGGCGTACCGAGCCCACCTCGACGCTTCACCGAAGCGGACGACGTACGCGATCATCGCCGACCAGGCGGCCGAACTCGAACAGCGCCGCACGGCCCGCGTCGAGGACCAGGCCCGCTACAAGGACGACCAAGGCGGCCGGGACCTCCTGCACCGGGAGGCGGGCAGCGGCATGTGGCTCCAGCAGCTCCGCTACCGGCACATCGTGGTCGACGAGGCACAGGACCTGTCCGCCTCTCACTGGCGCATGCTGCGCGCCATGGTCCGCAAAGGCCCGAACGACATCTTCCTCGTCGGCGACGCCCACCAGCGCATCTACGGCAGCAAGGTCGTCCTGAGCCACCAGGACATCCAGATCCGCGGCCGGGCCTCCCGCCGTCTCACCCTCAACTACCGCACCACACGCCAGATTCTGGGCAGCGCGAATCGTCTGGTCGAGGGGGAGCGGTTCGACGACCTCGACACCGGCACCGACACCCTCGACGGCTACCGGTCCGTACTGACCGGTCTCACCCCGCAGTTCTGGCGCGCACCCGACCGGCTCACCGAGATGCGAGCGGTGGCCACGCTCATCCAGGAACGCCACGACCGTCACGGGACGCCGTACTCGGCGATGGCGGTCAGCGTTCCCGACGGCGGTTCGGCCATGGAGTTCGCGAGCCTGTTCGGCAAGGAGTTCCGTATTCCGGCCGTGGAACTCGGCAGGAGCGGGGTGCGCGCCGGTGTGGACGCCGTGCGGATCGGCACCATGCACCGCTTCAAGGGCCTCGAATTCCAGCGGGTGTTCCTGACCTCGGTGGGTGAGGGACAGGTGCCGCACCAGCGCATCGAGCAGTACCGGATCACGAACCCCGACCGCTACCGGCAGGAAGAACAACGGGCCCGCTCCCTGGTGTTCGTCGCTGCGACCCGGGCCCGTGACGAACTCGTCGTCACCTGGAGCGGAAAAGCCAGCCGCTTCCTTCCTCCGGACGCGGACAGGACGGCCTACCGGGCAACCGACCTGCTCGGCCGGGACGGGCCGCCGTCCGGGTCGTCGGGATCCGCAGCAGCCTGACTAGGTGTGCGTGTTGTCGAGGTGCGCGCCCAGGTAACCCACGTACACCAGACCCGAGTTGGCCGTGTCGTCGTGGAAGTAGAGGCGGGGCGAGACGGTGTTGCCGCTGCCGACGCGCAGGTGGGACTGCATGAACAGGCGCCCGCCGCGAGCGACCGACTCGGGTACGGGGAATGTGCGTTGGCGGCGCCAGTCGTGGTGGTTGGCCACGGTCTCCGACTCACGCATCGTCACTTTGCCTGCGGGGAAGGGGTGTTCGCAGGTCTCCGGGAGGTTGTCGCACCAGTGGCGGAAGTCGACGCCGGTGCCGTGCGCCGCGTACTCGTCCAGGGCTTTGAGCGCGTCCCACGCGACGGAGACCCAGTTGGGGATGCCGTGCGCGTCCAGGTCCTTTGTTCGCTTCGGATTTCCGGTGAAGCGGAGGTGGGGGAACTCGGCGAGACGGTCGAGGAGTTCGGCGAAAGTGGCGGGGCGGGGCGGTGGATTCGAGGGCGGGGTGCGGAGACCGGCCTCTTCCAACTGCCGTTTCAGAAAACGGACTTTGCTGTTGGCGCTCTGGAGGGCGTCGTACAACTGCTCGTTCTCGACGAGCTGTTCGAACTCCCGCTCCTCGGCCTGCTGCAACCGCTGCCGGAGCTCCCGGACCTCCTGGTCCCGGGCTTCCTCCCGCTCCGCAGCCTCCCTCAACAACGCCTCAGCCGTGCGGAGTTCCCCCCGGAGTAATCTCCCGGCCCGCCTTTTCTTGGTCGTCTCGAATACGTTCACGAGGCCCCATTCATGACCGTGCTGAAGGGGTCCTCATCACACCACCATCCGGTGAATCCAGTCAATCATCTTTATCGATCGAATTCGAAACCCCGGATTTTACAAGGGCGTTCATAATGCGCCCACATTCTGTCACCCGTGGCGAGTGCCGGGGCCGGTGATCATCACAGGACCTCCATGGAGCAAGCTACTCCCGTAGTCATGTTCTCCAACTTTCAAGGAGGCGACCGGACATGACGAGGTTCGTGACACGCAGGACCCTGCTGGGCGGCATGGCGGCAGGGGTGGCGGCGAGCACCGTACTCGGTGGAAATGCCTGGGCCACCAAGGCAGTTGGGGAGCCGTACGTGGCCTTCCCGGTCGGCCCCGGCGGCGGCCCCGCAGGGTCGGACCGGGTCCACGCGCTCCAGATCGGCGACCCCGCGGCGGGCACCGTACTCGTCCTGGTCCCCGGCATGTTCGGCGCCGCGAACGACTTCCGCCTCCTCGCCCGCGACCTCGTCGCGGGCGTACCCGGCGTACAGGTCTGGGCGTACGACCGCCGCGAGGAGAGCCTCGTGGACCGCGCGGGATTCGCGACCGCCGACCCGGCCGCCTACTACCTGGACGGCCACTACCGCTCCCTCGACCCGGCGACTTCCGGCTACCTCGCCAACTGGGGCCTCCCGCAGACCCTTTCGGACCTCCGCACGGTCGTGCAGGCGGCCTCCTGCGGCGGCCGTCGCAAGGTGATCCTCGGCGGCCACTCCTGGGGCGCGACCACCGCCGCCGCGTACGCCGCCTGGGACTTCGACGGCCGCCCCGGCTACCGCGACCTCGCGGGCCTCGCCCTCATCGACGGCGGCGTCCTCGGCGCGTTCGACGGCTCAGGCGCGGCCCCCGACAACTCCCCGGAGAAGATCAGGCAACGCCTCGCGGCCATCTCCGGCGGCGCGGTCCTCGACATGTCGCTGGCCGCCGTAGGCCTCGGCACCCGCTCCGAAAGCACCCAGATCTTCTACCAACTGGCAGGCTGGTACGCCCACTTGGACCCCCACGCCAAGTCGGTCCTCCAACCCCGCCTCCCCGACGCACTGCGCCCCTCGGGCACCATCACCAACGCCGCCCTCCTCGGCCTCCTCGTCGACCAGAGCTTCGGCTGGCCCAACGACATCAGCGTCCACTCGGGCACCATCTCCCCGACCGGCGACTGGACGGACACCGGCATCACCCCCATCTCCCGCGTAGCCACGGCGTACGCGGGCCCCGCCCCGGCCGTCTGGCAGTGGTACTGGCCCTCCCGCCTCTCCGTCGACCTCGACGCCACCGACCTCTACACCGACACCGCCACCACCCGCTCCCTGGGCCTCCGCCTCCACCACACCACCGACCTCGACATCCCCCTCTACGCCTTCCAGACCAGCGCCTACAAGGGCACCGCCCTCACCGCAGCCCGCAAACTCGCCACCCAGTCCCGCATCCCCTCCACGACCTTCCAGACGGACGAGGGCATGAACCACCTCGACCCGCTGTTCGCGTCCCCGGGGAAGAACACGGCGACCCAGAGCCTCTCCGCGTTCATCCAACACCTGATCTGAACCCCCGCCAGCGGCCTGCCCGTTGAACCGGGCAGGCCGCCCACCGTCACCAGGATTCCAGCTCCCGGAACGTCTGCTCCGAGGAGGGCAGAAGAGCTTGGCGGGCACGCGAGTTCTCGCCCATGAGCCGACCTGTCGCCCGGTCCAGGTGGAAAGCGAACGCCTTGGCCTGATCGGCGAATTCACCAGCCGGCTTGGTGACGCCGCTACTCGTGATCACGATGAGGCGCTTCGGTATCTCCTCACCGGCTGCCGCAGCCTGACCGCTCAGCCGCTCGATCTCGGGACGTGACAGAGACTTACGGCTGCTGTGCCATACGACGTGGAACGTGTCCGACACGATCGGCGTGTCGATGTCACCTGCTCGGAGGTCCGTGAAGCCGCAGTCCTTGAGCTGGTGGAAGACCGCTTCCGCGATCCCGGACGGGCTCGGCATGCTGGTCTCGCCTGTCGTGCCCCACAGTTCGGCGAGGTCGGCGAACCAGTCGGGCTCATCGCTCAGAAGCCCGGGCGACAGATCCACACGCCGCCACGTCCACGCCGACGTCTCGACGTCCCACGCCTGCGGCCCTCGGGACAGCAAGTCTGCGATCTCTCGCACCGGAACACGCCCATGCGGAAGGCCAGGTGCGGGAGATGAACGCCCCCGCAGCAGCCGTTCGACGTCGATACGGCCCCACTTGCTCCACCCGGGGTGATGGACGTCGACAGTCCAACCCAAGGTCGGCTTGAGCGAGACACGGAGGAAACGGCCGTCCACCTCGGCCTCCAGCACGGATCCACCGCGATCGCCGCTCGTGATGCCGAGCCTGGGGGCGAGCGGCGAGCCGTACGGGTAGTACCAGTTGCCCACGGCGACGCGGAGGACTCGAACCTTCCGCTCGTCGAGCAGATCGGCGAGCTCGGTCATGTCCGAGGACTCACTCTCGTGCCAGCGCCAGGGAGAAGCGACAGGCTCACCGGTCAGGCAGGCGGTCGCCGCGGCGTGCAGGGCGTCGACGAGGACTTCGTCAGGTGTGCTGATCGGCCAGACCGACGGAGGGTTGTCCAGGACCGGGTCCATAATCGCCCAGACGACGGAGTGGCCCATCCGGACCTGCGCCAGACCGACATGCTGTGCACCGGACATCCTGACCAGCAGAAGTCTTCCGTTGCTCGCGTCATGAAGACGAACCCGGTCAGCCAACTCGGGGTGACGCTTGCACAGTTGCTGCTCAAGAAGTTCGACATGCATATGCCGGCCGAAGGCTGCCACCACGTCACTGGGCGGAAATGGCAAGGGAGTTGCTCCTGTCGAAGCTCGGGGACTCTGATTATCCGGTTCGCGCTCCGAAGCTTCCCCCTCTACCAGCCGCGGATCCTGCGCCCGTGCTCGGAGTCGGGGTACAGCAGCGCGAACAGCTCCTCTTGAGACAAGGCATCGCCGGAGGCGACCCAGCCGGTCGCCTGGTGGGCGGCGATGCCGATGCCGGCCAGAACGGCGGGTGCGGAGACGGCCGTTCGAGCGGCGAGGTGTGGATGGAGACGGGCGATGAGCGCCGACAGCAGAGGTACCGGCCTGCTCCGCGTCCATGTCCTGCGGAAGGTCGTCGCCGTGCAGGGTGGACGAGGGCGGGGCGAGTCCCGGACGCCCGTACAGCGCGGTGATCACAAGGACGTCCCTATGCCGGTGATCCACCGCGACCTGAAACCCGGCAACATCCTCGGAACAGGTACACGGTGGGCGGCTCGCCCCGCAGACCGATCTGTACGCGCTCGGCTGCATCCTGCACGAACTGCTCAGCGGACGGCTGCTGTTCACGGCCGACAACGAGTACCAGCTCATCAACGTAGCCCCCGTACCCCTACGGGAGCTACGCCCGGAAGTCCCGCAGGCCCTCGTCGAACCGGCCGCCCGTGCTCTCGGCTCCGAGAACAGACATGCGCACTCAACGTGCCGCAATCCTGCTGCTTGGCAGCGACTACCGGGCCGCCCTGCCCGAGTTCGACGGACAACGGGATCATCCTGGGCCAAGAGCGGTTCCGACCTCTAACGAGGAGCCCGCCAACTTCTGGTACTTCAACAACGGCATCACGGTGCTCTGCGACATGGTGGAGAAGGCCGAGCAGAGCATGCTCGCTCCCCAACAACGGCCGCTGACACTCACGTTGCACAACGCCAGTGTGGTGAACGGCGAGCAGACCGTCAGGTCGGTGGCGGAGGCCGTGGCTGCCGACGCGACCGCGGCCGAGGAGTAGATCGGTGTGTGCGTCATCGTCACCGGGAAACACGAGGACTTCGCCGAAAGGACCGCACAGGCGACGAACCGTCAGAACAGCGTCGGGCCACGTGACTTCATCACGCTGGAGACCGTACAGGCGGCGATCCAGCAGGAGATGCGGGCGCAACTCGGCCCGGTGTACAGCGTGCGCCGCAGCGAGCTGGACTCCCCGGAGGAGACCGGATGCTCCGTGGTCGAGGCGGCGTGTGCGCTGGCCTGTGCCCATCCCGACAGCCAGTACGCCGCCCGGATCGCCACCACCCTGGAGGTCGCCACCCGACTGCTGAGCAGCAACGATAGTGCCGCCGCTCAGCCGAAGCCGAACGACAAGTACCGTCGTGAACCCGGCAAACAGGTCCATGTCCTCATCGACAAAGACACCCTCGGAGAAGGCGATCCGCTCACCCTCAGCGCGGCTTATCCGGTGGAAGCGGAGGCGCTTCGGGACTGGCTCGCCGAGAACCCGAAACGCAGCCTCGCCACCTGGACCAAGCATTGCACCAAGCCGATTCATGTGGGAGCTGGCCGGCTGGAAGGATCGGCCGGTGGCCAGTCCGCGGTCGGGACAGGCCACCGACCCTTCAGGACCGCTTCTTCAACATGTCGGCCATCAGGGCGATTTCGGCCTGCTGGCCGTTCACCATGCCCTGGGCCAACCGCCGTACCTGCTCGGTCTCGCCGCTCTGGGCGGCGCCCTCCGCCATTTCGATGCCGCCCTTGTGGTGGGCGGTCATGAGGGTGAGGTAATAGGCCTCCGCCTGCTTGCCGGAGAGGGAACGGAGCTTGTTCAGTTCGGTGTTGGTGGCCATGCCGGGCATGAGGGAGCCGTCGTGGGGCTTGTACGGCATGGAGTGGTCCATCCAGGACATGGGGGCGGCCTGGGAGGACTTGGGTTCGTTCCAGGTGTCCAACCAGCCCAGGAGCATGCCGCGTTGGTTGGCCTGGGTGTTGATGATGTCGTAGGCCAGGCGGCGGACGTCCTCGTCGGTGGTGCGGTCGCGGACGATGAACGACATCTCCACGGCCTGCTGGTGGTGGACGGCCATGTCGCGGGCGAAGCCCGAATCGACCGGCCCCGCAGGGGAGTCGGCCTGCGCCGGGCGCAACAGGGTGACGGTGAGGGCGACCGCCGCGAGCAGGGTGATCAGGGCGCCGCCGATAAGGGCGCGGGACAGGCGAGTTGAGGACCCCGGCGTCAGTTCGTCGGCGCTCATGCCGTCGCCTTGCCGCCCGTGCACGCCGCGCCCGGCTCGGGAGTCTGCGCGCCCTGCACGTACTTGTCGAGGAACTCGTTCACCCGCGGGTCGGACGCCTCGGTGACGTTCAGCTGGTGGCCCCACGCGGAGAGCGTGATCGGGGAGGCCTGGGAGTCGTACGGGCTCATCATCGTGTACGACGTCTTCTTCACCTTCTCCGTCAGCGACTTGACGTCCGCCTCGGCGGCCTTGGTGTTGTACGTCACCCACACCGC
>NZ_LIRL01000487.1 GCF_001419795.1 Streptomyces niveiscabiei | reverse complement strand
AGCCTTGGGGGTGGGCCTTGGGAGGTAGCTCCCGAGGCGTAACTCTCCGGGCGTACCTCTTCCGGCGCGGCTCGTCGGGGCTCGGCTCCTCGGGCGTAGCTCGTCGGGGCGTGGCTCGTCGGGCGTGGCTCTTCAGGGGTAGTCCTGAAGGCCGACTCCGGGGCAGCGCCTTCGGGGCTCGGTCCCGTGGCGCCGGGGCCGTGGCGGCGGAGCCCGTCGCAGCGGGCCCCGTCGCGTGCCCGGTGTGTCAGTCAGGCAGTGGGAACGGGGTTCAGGAGGGAGTGCCGGGTGGGTCAGCAGCCGGAGATGCAGCCCGAGGGTCCGCCTCAGGACGGACGGGACGAGGGGGCGGCCGGGCTGCGGCCGGGCGATCTGACCGGGCGGACGTTCCCGCACGGCGACTGGGGTGAGCCTGCCGTACGGCTCGACGAGCTCTACCGGTGGGTGGAGCAGGGGGCGCTGGAGACGGCCGCCTGGTACCTCGCCGACCGCGGGTGGAAGCGGCGCGGCGCGCGCGCCCTGCGGGGTACGGCGGCGGGGTCCGCGGTCGTCGGTGCCGCGCTGCCGCTGCTCGATCTGACCGGGCTGCTGTCCGGCGCGTCCCCCTGGGGGTACCTCGCCCTGCTGATCGCCGTCTCCTGCGTCGCCGTGGACCGGTCGTTCGGGCTGACCTCGGGGTGGATGCGGGACGTCGCCACCGCGCAGGCCGTCCAGCGGCGGCTCCAGGTGCTCCAGTTCGACTGGGCCTCGGAGAGCGTCCGCGAGGTGCTCGGCCCGGCCGAGGGAACCGCAGGGGAGGCGGCCGAGCGGTGCCTGGGGGTGCTGCGCCGGTTCTCGGAGGACGTCACGGACCTGGTCCGTACGGAGACGGCGGACTGGATGATCGAGTTCCGTACGGCGTCCACGTCGCTGGCGCTCCAGACGACCGCGCCGTCCGTACCCCGCCAGGAGGCACCCGGGCCGCACCCGGGACGGTTCTCCCCGCCGCCGGTGAACGGGACCCGGCCGAACATGCCGAGGCAGAGGCCGCCGGAGCCGCGGTGAGGTGAGGGCGTGGGGCCGGGGCGGGGCTCGCAGGGCCGTGGCTCTGCGGTACTACACGGGGACTACGGGGTTCCGGCAGCTCGCGGCGCCGTGGCTCTCCGGTACTACACGGGGACTACG
>NZ_LIRL01000486.1 GCF_001419795.1 Streptomyces niveiscabiei | reverse complement strand
TGCCGGGTCCCTGCCGGGGTGACAGACTGGAGGCCATGACGATTCACGAGAACCTCCTCGGGGGCCCGCCCCCGACCCACCTCCCCGACGACCCCGAGCCGCGCGAGCTGCTCGCGGGCGGCACCGCGGCGGCCGACGTCGCCGCGAAGTACCCGAAGTCCTCGCTGGCCTGGGCGCGGCTCGCCGACGAGGCGTTCGAGCGGGGCAGCGTGGTGGAGTCGTACGCGTACGCCCGTACCGGATACCACCGGGGTCTCGACGCCCTGCGCCGCAGCGGCTGGAAGGGCCACGGCCCGGTGCCGTGGGAGCACGAGCCCAACCGCGGCTTCCTGCGCGCCCTGCACGCCCTCGCGCGCGCCGCCGGGGCGATCGGGGAGCAGGACGAGTACGAGCGGTGCACGCAGTTCCTGAAGGACTCCTCGGCGACGGCGGCGCAGACGCTGGGCTGAGGCGGTACCCGAGGCGTACCCGTGTAGTACCCGGGTACCAGGTTTGGCCCGTCTGGACGTGTGATCAGGCGGGCCTTGCCTTTTCGGCCGACGATCGAAGAGGATGCCCGGCGGGGACCGGGGCCCCCGTGTCGAGAACGGCAGGGGCGGACCGCTACCCGGAGCAACAACAGGAGACAGCGATGTCCCAGGAGGCTCACGAGGCTCACGAGCCCGAGACCCCTCATCTCGACTTCGCGGGTACGACGCCGTACGAGGACTACGTCCGGGCGGATGTGCTCACCCACCTCCAGCACCCCCTCTCCGAGGACCCCGGAGAGATGGTCTTCCTGGTCACCACCCAGGTCATGGAGCTGTGGTTCACGGTGATCGTCCACGAGTGGGAGACGGCCACGAAGGCCCTGCGCTCGGACGACATACCGGTCGCGGTCGACGCGCTGAAGCGCTCCGTACGGGAGCTGGAGGCGCTCAACGCCTCCTGGCGTCCGCTCGCCCAGCTCACGCCGGCCCAGTTCAACTCCTACCGCTCGGCCCTCGGCGAGGGCTCCGGCTTCCAGTCCGCCATGTACCGGCGGATGGAGTTCCTGCTCGGCGAGAAGTCCGCGTCCATGCTTGTCCCGCATCGCGGAGCGCCCCGCGTGCACGCCGAGTTGGAGAAGGCGCTGCACGAACCCAGCCTGTACGACGAGGTGTTGAGGCTGCTGGCCCGCCGCGGACACGCGATCCCGGACGAGGTGCTGAGCCGTGACGTGTCCCTGCGCTACGAGCCCTCGCCCGAGGTGGAGGCGGTCTGGACGGCCCTCTACCAGGGCGACCAGAACGCCGAACTCGCCCGGCTCGGCGAGGCGTTGACCGATGTCGCCGAGCTCGTCTGGCGCTGGCGCAACGACCACCTGGTCGCCACCCGGCGCGCGATGGGCGCCAAGGCCGGCACCGGCGGCTCAGCGGGCGTGGCCTGGCTGGAGAAGCGGGCCCGCAAGAACGTCTTCCCCGAGCTGTGGACGGCGAGGTCCCATGTCTGAACTGGACGTCAAAGCGCAGGAGTTGGACGCCAGGGACGAACTCGCCGCGAAGCGCGCCGAGTTCGCCCTCGACGACGGGGGCGTCTATCTGGACGGCAACTCGCTGGGCGCCCTGCCCGCCGCCGTCCCCGACGCGGTCGCGGACGTCGTCCGCCGCCAGTGGGGCGAACTGCGCATCCGGTCCTGGGAGGAGAGCGGCTGGTGGACGGCACCGGAGCGGATCGGCGACCGGATCGCCCCGCTGATCGGCGCCGGACCCGGCCAGGTCGTCGTCGGCGACTCGACAAGTGTCAACGTCTTCAAGGCACTTGTGGCCGCGCGCCGGATGGCGGGAGCGGGGCGGGACGAGATCGTCGTCGACGCCACGACCTTCCCCACCGACGGCTACATCGCCGAGTCCGCCGCGAGGATGACGGGGTGCACGCTGCTCCCCGTACCGCCCTCGGAGGTCGCCGGCGCGCTGTCCCCCCGTACCGCCGCGGTACTGCTCAACCATGTCGACTACCGCTCCGGCCGGCTGCACGACCTGCCCGCGCTGACGTCCGCGATCCACGCGGCGGGTGCCCTCGCCGTCTGGGACCTGTGCCACAGCGCGGGCGCGCTGCCGGTCGGGCTCGACGAGCACGGGGTGGACCTCGCGGTCGGCTGCACCTACAAGTACCTGAACGGCGGCCCGGGTTCACCCGCGTACCTGTACGTGCGCCGCGATCTCCAGGGGGAGTTCGACTCCCCGCTGCCCGGCTGGAACTCGCACGCCGAGCCGTTCGGGATGAGCCCGTCGTACGAGCCGGCCCACGACGTCGTACGGGGCCGGGTCGGGACCCCGGACATCCTCTCCATGCTCGCGCTGGAGGCGGCCCTCGGGGTGTGGGAGGGCGTGTCCATCGAGGCGGTGCGCGCCAAGTCCCTTGCCCTGACGGACTTTTTCCTCGAATGCGTCGGGGAGTACGTCCCCGCGGGCCGGGTCGAGTGCGTGACGCCGTCGGCCCACGCGGAGCGGGGCAGCCAGATCGCGCTGCGCTGCGACGACGCGGGCGACGTCATGAAGCGGCTCATCGCGCGGGGCATCGTGGGGGACTTCCGGTACCCGGACGTCCTGCGGTTCGGATTCACGCCGCTGTACCTCGGGTTCGCGGACGTGGAACGCGCGGCGCGGGAACTGCGGCTGGCTCTCAAGTAGTCCCGCACGACAACCCCGTTCACACGAAGGGCACACCGCACGACCACGAGCGGTGTGCCCTTCGGTACGTACGGTACGAAGTGCCGGGGGTCTCATATCCGGGCAGAACCGTTTACCCCTCACCCAGCGTGACATCCGCGTGTCCGCGCACGTCACGGGCCTGATACCGTCCCCGCCAGCGGACGGATTCGCAGCCGTCCTCACCCACCTGGTCGTCAATTCCACTTTGTTGCTGAGAGGTTGGAGCATGCCGGACGACGTCGCCGCAGCCCGGACCGCCGCCGAGGAGCAGTCCGCCTTCTCGCATCCGCCCGTCGACCCCGACGCGACCGCCGCCTACGGCGACCACCCCGACCAGGTGATCGACTTCTACCTCCCGAGGACTACAGGGGGTACGGGGGGACTCGCGCCGCTGGTCGTCGTGCTGCACGGGGGAGCCTGGCGCGCGCGGTACGACCGCCGGCACCTGACGCCGTTCGCGGACTTCCTGGCCCGGCGCGGATTCGCCGTCGCCAACGTCGAGTACCGGCGCGGGGAGTTGGAGGCCGACGGCGCAGACGCTCCCGTGGCGGACGACGGGGATACGCCGCCGGTCGCGGGGCGCTGGCCGGACACCTTCGACGACGTCGCCGCCGCGCTCGACGCGCTCCCCGCCCTCGTCCGGGACGTCCTCCCCACGGCCGACCCGCGCCGTACCGTCCTCACCGGGCACTCGGCCGGCGGCCACCTCGCGCTGTGGGCCGCCGCCCGGCACGTCCTCCCGGCGGACGCGCCCTGGCGCACGGCCGCTGCGCCGAACCTGCGGGGCGTGGTCGCGCTCGCGCCGATCGCCGACTTCGAGATCGCGCGCAAGCTCGACGTGTGCGCCGGCGCCTCCACTCAACTCCTGGGCGGGGAAGGGAAGTTCGCCGAGCGACGGCCGTACGCCGACCCGGCGCTGCTGCTCCCGACGGGGATCGCGACGACGCTGGTGCAGGGGCGGGCGGACGAGGTCGTGCCGATGGCGGTCGCGGAGGCGTACGCGGACGCGGCGGCGAAGGCGGGGGAGATGGTGGGGGTGACGCTCCTTGAGGACGTCGGGCACTTTCCGTTGATCGACCCGGTGGCGGACGCGTGCGCGGTGGTGGGGGAGGAGATCGCGCAGTTGGCTTGGTGAGGTGGGGAGTTGGGGGATACGGGGGAGTCGGGCGACTGGGAGTCGGCGGTAGGGGTGTCGGCGGTAGGGGGTGCAGGCGGGAAACGCCGCCTGTGGGCTTCCGTTGGGTTTCCGTGCCGGTGCTTTCGGTACCTCTGTCGTAGTCCCCGGGCAGCTCCTGGGTATCCCCGGTCGAGCCTGCCCGGCGGACGTCCGAGGACCGCTGCGACCTCCCGAGAAAAGCGCCCCGATCCCGGACCCGCGTCATACCCGTAATACCTGAGAGCTACGTCGAAGAAGAGCTCTCAGGCGGGACGCGGACGACGAGCGCCGATCCGTAACTTCGCAACCAGTTCGCCCGACGGTCGGGCGGCCTGGACGGGGAGGGGCGCGGCGATGCGGCTCGGTGACGCGGAGAAGACGGACGGAAGGGCGGGGCGCCGGCTCCGCGCCCTGCTCGCCGTCCTGGTCGTCGCGGCGGTGGTCGTCCCCCTTACTGCGGCGGCCCGCCCCGACATCCCGGCCCCTGTTCCCGCGCCGGCGCTTCCGCTGACGGCCGCGACGCTGGAGAAGACGTACGCGGCGAACCGGGCCAACGCCGAGCTGGCGTCGAGGATGGCCCAGGGCAACGGCGACCGGCACAGGGCCGAGGCCGACCGGAGACTGGCCGCCCCCGACAGGCGCCTCCTCTCCTTCGACGGCCGCGGCGAGGGCCGGGCCACGGAGGTCTTCGGCGACCTGGCACACGCGCACCGCGTCGCGGTCCTGGTCCCCGGTTCCGACACCACGCTGGACACGTACGAACGCTTCCGCGCGGGAGCCGACGCCCTGTACCGCCGGCTCACCCGGGAGGGCTCGGCCGGTTCGGGGGCGGCGGTGGTCGCCTGGCTCGGGTACACGACGCCGGGCACGATCAGTACGACGGTCCTGACGCCGGACAGGGCGGATGAGGCGGCGCCGGACCTGCGCGACCTCGTCGCCGGGCTGCGCGCCCTCACGGGCCCGGGCGCCGACCTCAGCGTCCTGTGCCACTCCTACGGCACGGTGGTGTGCGCCCGGGCGGCCGACGGCCTGGACGCCGACGACCTGGTCCTCCTCGCCAGCCCCGGCACCGGCGAGGACTCGGCCGCCGACCTGGACACCCGCGCCCGCGTATGGGCGGCGCGCGGAGCGGACGACTGGGTCGCGGACGTCCCGCACACCAGCGCGCGCCTCTTCGGCACGACGATCGGCTTCGGCACGGACCCGGTCTCCCCGGCCTTCGGTGCCCGCGTCTTCGCCGCCGGGGACGGCGGGCACAGCGACTACTTCACTCCGGGCTCGGTCTCGCTGGCCAACCTGGCCCGGATCGTTCTCGGCGAGTCGACGGAGGTGACCCGTGTTCACCACACGTGATCCGCGCGGCACTCGCCTGGCCCGCACGGCGGCCCGCATCGACGCCGCCACACCCCCGCACCGCGACCGGGCCGTGGACGCCCTGCGCGCGCTGGCCATCCTCGGCGTCGTCCTCGGCCACTGGCTGGTGACCGCCCTGGTCGCCGACGGCGACACCCTGCGCGCGGCGAGCCCGCTGGCGTCGATGCCATGGCTCGCGCCCGTGTCGTGGACGTTCCAGACGCTCGCGGTGTTCTTCATGGTGGGCGGGCATGTGGCGACGCGGAGCTACGCGGCGGTGAAGGAAAGGGCACGGGAGAGGGCGCGGGGCACGGGCCGGGCGCGCGAGGCAGGGCGGGCCGCCGGGGCAGGGGCCGACACCGGCCGGGAGCTGTCGCGCGGCGTCTACGCCGGCTGGCTGCGGGCCCGCCTCGCGCGGCTGTTCCTGCCGGTGGCCGCGCTCGTGGGCGTATGGCTGACGGTGGCGGTCTGCCTCCTGCTGGGCAGCGCTTCGTTCGTGACGGTGCGCACGCTGGTGAAGCTGGCGCTGTCCCCGCTGTGGTTCCTCCTGGTCTTCGCGCTGCTGACGGTGGCGACACCGCTGCTGGCGCGGCTCAACCCGCTGTGGCCGCTGGTCGTGGTGCTCCACGTGGACCTGGTCCGCTTCGGGCTCGGCGGCCCGGCCTGGCTGGGCTGGGTCAACCTGGCGGCGGGCTGGGCGGTGCCGTACACGCTGGGCGCGGCATGGACGCGGGGCGAGCTGGAGCGCCGGCGCGCCGGGTGGATCTTGCTGGCCGGCGGTGCGGTGGTGACGGCGGTGCTGGTCCGGTGGGGCGGGTACCCGGCGTCGATGGTGGGGGTGCCCGGGGAGGGCGTCTCCAACCTGAACCCGCCGACGCTGGCGGCGGTCACCTTCGGGCTGGCCCAGTGCGGAGCGGCACTGCTGCTGCGGGGCCGGCTGCGGAGGGCGATGCGCCGACCTCGCGCGTGGGCGGCGGTGGCGCTGCTCAACCTCTCGGCGATGACGGTGTTCCTCTGGCACCAGACGGCCCTGATGGCGACGACGGCCCTGGCCCTGCCCGCCGGCCACCTCCCCGGCCTGCACAGCCGCCCCGACGCGCTGGCCTGGGTCCCGTACCGGCTCCTGTGGCTCCCGGCGTTCGTGCTGGCGCTCGCGGTGTGCTGGGCGGCGTTCCACGGCTGGGAGACGAGGCCGGGAAGGCGTGCGCGGGGCGGCGGGGCCGTCAACAGGACGACGCGGTCCGTCGGCGAACTACCAGGCAGGGCGCGGCCGTTGGCGCGCTTGGCCACAGGGCGGAAGCATCCGCTTCCGCACCCGGAATCGACCACTTTGAAGAAGGTCGGCGGTGCATAGGGTGATGAGGGTGACACAGCTGGAGAAGCACCTGGAGCGCGCACTGCGCCGGTCATCGGGCGAGAGCCGTCGGCGCAGCGCACTGCGGGAGACGTGGCCGGGGCGGGTGTTCACGGCACTGCGGCGAGATCTGTGGCCGACCGCCGCGATGCCGTTGCCGCCGTCGGTGTGGCTGCGGTGGCTGCCGCACGGGCTGGTGTGTCTGGCGGCGCTCGTGGCGACGCTGGCGAACGTCGACCAGTTCGACACCCGCTACCAACTGGGCGTCGAGTTCGGCCTGGTGTGCGCGGCGGCGCAGGGCGTGGCGCTGGTCGTGGCGCTGTGGTGGCCGCTGCACGGCTGGTGGCTGTCCCTGGTGACCACGGTCGTGGCGGCCCTGGGAGCACGCAACCGGCTGCTGATCCCTTACCTCTTCCCAGGGCCGGACCAGGGCGTATGGAACGGCGGTGTCTCCTGGCCCTGGGGCATTCCCGGTCTGGTCGTCCACGCGCTGGTCCTCCTCCTGGTCGCCCTGCGGGTCCGCGCGCGGGTCTCCGCCGAGGTGCTGGTCCTGACCGCGCTGGCCACCTGGATCGTGGAAAGCGCGATCGGCACCGGGCCCCACACACCGAGCGGTGCGCTGGCGATGGCCGTCTTCCTGGGCGTCGTCCTCATCGGCGCCGCCCTGCGAGGCCGCCGCGAGGCCCGGACCGAACTCGTCGAGCAGGCCGGCATCACCGCCGAGGAGCGCGCGCGGCGCACGCTGCTGGAGGAGCGCAGCCGTATCGCGCGGGAGCTGCACGACGTGGTCGCGCACCACATGTCGGTGATCTCGATCCAGGCGCAGGTGGCCCCGCACCTGGTGGCGGACCCGCCCGAGGAGCTGAAGGAGAACCTCGCGGGCATCCGGCAGAACGCGCTGGAGGCGCTGGCCGAACTGCGCCGGGTGCTGGGGGTGTTGCGTTCGGAGAGCCCCGAGGATCCCGACGGGCCGTACGGGCTCGGCGCGGCGACCGGCACCGCGCCGGACGCCCCGCAGCCCACCCTGGACCGGCTGGACGCGCTGCTGGACAACACCCGCGCGGCGGGGCTGGACGTCGTCAAGGTGATGACCGGCGAGCCGCCGGTGCCGCCGTACCCGCCGGGCGTCCAGCTCTCGGCGTACCGAATAGTGCAGGAGGCGCTCAGCAACGTGCTGCGGCACGCGCCGGGAGCCGGCGTGACCGTGGAGATCGGGCAGCAGCGGGACGGCGTGCACCTGAGCGTCACGAACTCCGCCCCGAGCCGCCAGGTCGAGCCGTCCCCCGGGGCGGGGCACGGACTGCTGGGGATGCGCGAGCGCGCGGCGATGCTGGGCGGCCATCTGATGGCCCACCCGACTCTGCACGGCGGCTTCGTCGTCTCGGCGTTCCTGCCGCGTGACGGCGTCCGAGAGGACGGCCCCGCGAGCGACGAGGCGTACGTGGCCCTCCCGGGGCTGGTGCAGGAGATGTCCGAGGTTCCGAAAGTTCGATTGATCCTCCCGGAGGCGTTCCGGAACAAGGGACGGGGCGACGACCCGTCCCTGCCGCAGCCTCCTCCCGACGATGTGACAGGAGACGAGAAGAGATGACGAACGACACGAAGATCCGCGTACTCATCGCGGACGACCAGCAGATGATCCGGCAGGGCTTCACGGCCCTGCTGACCAGGCAGCCCGGGATCGAGGTGATCGGCCAGGCGGTCGACGGCCTGGACGCGGTGGAGAAGGCGGCCGAACTCACCCCGGACGTCGTCCTGATGGACATCCGGATGCCCGATCTGAACGGCATCGAGGCGACGCGCCGCATCACCGGTCTGCTGCCGGGCATGAAGGTGCTGGTGCTGACGACCTTCGACCTCGACGAGTACGTGTACGAGGCGCTGCGCGCCGGTGCCTCCGGGTTCCTGCTGAAGGACGCCTCCGCCGAGCAGCTCGCCGAGGCCGTCAAGATCGTCGCGGCGGGTGACGCCATGCTCGCGCCCGGCATCACCCGCAAGCTGATCACCGAGTTCGCCCGCATCGACAGCGGCCCGCGCGCGCCCGAGAAGGTGCGCCTGGAGGAGATCACCGAGCGGGAGACGGAGGTGCTGGCGCTGATCGCGCAGGGCCTGTCGAACGGGGAGATCGCCCGGCACCTGTGCGTGGCCGAGCAGACGGTGAAGACCCATGTGGGCCGGATCCTGGTGAAGTTGGGGCTGCGGGACCGGACGCAGGCGGCGGTGTTCGCGTACGAGGTGGGGCTCGTGCGCCCGGCCGCCCGCTGAGCGGTGCTTCGCCGGGTCCGGCCGGGTACGGGGGAGACCCCGTAGTACTTGAGATGGACCCGGCGGAACCCCTCTCAGTGGTGACGACGACGATCCGGGCTCCGACCTACGGTGGTGAATGTGACCGAGACTACGCAGACCACCCGGACGCGGATCATGGATCCGCAGAGCCCGTACGGCGATTCGGACGACGGCGGATACACCCCGCGCAGTCCGGAGGCCAAGGCGGCCCTGGACGCCCTGCGCGGGCTGCGCAAGGACCTGATCGACGACGCCTTCGCCTACCGTCCGCTGCCCCGCCTGGGCGACGACAGCCGCCTGGTCCGCCGGTTGAAGGGCCGGCGCCGGGAGTACGCGGCCTGGGCGAGGCACGGCTTGGTCGGGGCGGGCGGCGTCCTGGCGATGATGAACGCGTGGACGGACGCCCGGGGCGGCGCCCTGAACATGGTGTGCGGCCTCCTGGTCCTGGCGCCGGTGCTGCTGACGCTGGTCCGGCCGGTGGGCGCGTTCTGGCTCTCGTTCGCGTCGACGACGGTGGTCGCCACGGTCGGCACGTCGTACACGCTGTGGCCCTGGGAGCCGGGTTCCTTCATCTCCCACCTGCTGGTGCTGACGGTGGTGGCGGTCCGCACCCGCCCGCGCACGGCGGCCTGGATGTGGCTGCTGACGGCCGCCTACGGCTTCACCGCCGAGTCGTTCTTCCGCTGGAGCCACGAGGGGTACGGCACGGACACGGGCCCGATGCTGGTGCTCTCCGCGTTCGTCCTGCTCGCCGTCACGGTCTGGCACACCCGCCGGCAGGCGGAGCGGGAGGTCACGGCGCAGCAGACGGTGACCGAGCACGAGCGCTCCCGGCGGACGCTGCTGGAGGAACGGACGACGATAGCCAGGGAACTGCACGACGTGGTGGCGCACCACATGTCGGTGGTGGCCATCCAGGCGGAGGCGGCCCCCTACCGGGTGGAGAACACCCCGCCGGAGCTGGCGAAGGCGTTCGCGACGATCAGGGAGAACGCGGTCGCGGCGCTCACCGAACTGCGCCGGGTGCTGGGCGTGGTCCGCGCCGAGGACTACGAGGTGCCGGACGCCCCGCAGCCGACGCTGGCGGACCTGGACGGCCTGCTGGCGAACGTGCGGGAGGCCGGCCTGGCGGTGGAGAAGGTGACGACAGGGGCGGTGCGGGAGCTGCCCCAGGGGGTGGAGCTGTCGGCGTACCGCATCGTGCAGGAGGCCCTCAGCAACACCCTGCGGCACGCGCCGGGGGCGACGGCGACGGTGGAGTTCGGGTATGTGCTCGGGGGCCTCGGGATACGGGTGGTGAACGGCCCGGCGCGGCACCCGTCCCTGGCGAAGGCGCAGACGGGAGAGGGGCACGGCCTGACGGGGATGCGGGAGCGGGTGACGATGCTGAACGGCGAGATGACGACGGGCGCCACGGACGACGGGGGCTACGAGGTGGCGGTGTTCCTGCCGGTCGCGGCCCAGGGCACGGAGTGAGAGAGGGGAGGCGGGACATGACGATCAGGGTCCTGGTGGCCGACGACCAGATGATGGTGCGGGAGGGATTCTCGGTCCTGCTCAACGCGATGCCCGACATCGAGGTGGTCGGGGAGGCGGTGGACGGGCGGGAGGCCGTGGCGAAGGTGCGCGAACTCGCGCCGGACGTGGTCCTGATGGACATCCGGATGCCGGAGCTGAACGGGATCGAGGCGACGCGGGAGATCGTGGCGGCGGACGGCGCGGCGAAGGTGCTGGTGCTGACGACGTTCGACCTGGACGAGTACGTGTACCAGGCGCTGCGGGCGGGCGCCTCCGGGTTCCTGCTGAAGGACGCCTCGGCGCGGCAACTGGCGGAGGGCGTACGGGTGGTGGCGTCCGGGGAGTCGCTGCTCGCGCCCTCGGTGACGAAGCGGCTGATCACGGAGTTCTCGCGGCTAGCCGAGAACGAGAGACCCCGGATCCCGGCGAGCGCCCAGGCGGCGTACGGGGACCTGACCGAGCGGGAGACGGAGGTGCTGGTGCTGATCGCGCAGGGCCTGTCGAACGCGGAGATGGCGGAGCACCTGGTGGTGGCGGAGTCGACAGTGAAGACCCACGTCAGCCGGGTCCTGGTGAAGCTGGGGCTGCGGGACCGTACGCAGGCGGCGGTGTTCGCGTACGAGACGAGGCTGGTGGTGCCGGGATAGGGGCGAGAATCGTCAATGTGTTCCCATGAACCCGTAAACCCCCTCCTCACCGGTCACTTCGGGACCTACGCTCACTCAGACGCTGTGCCGCGACTGTGAGTCGGCCGAGTGACCTCGGCTGACCCGGCGGGACGCGACCCATCGCTTTTTCTCATCTGCTCCGTGCCGGCCGGGGGACGGCAGGGCGGAGCGTCTGATCCATTGGGGGGTCGACACCTTGAGTTCGTTGTTCACGCGTCGCGGCGCGGCGGTGCTCGCGTCGGCGGTCACGCTGGCCGCCGTGGGAAGCCTGGCGCTGGCGCCCGGCGCCCTGGCCGACGGCGCCGGGTCCTGGCCGGGCACGGAGGGGAAGCTGCTGACCGACGGTCCGGTGCTGGTGGACCCGGCGACCGGGGCGCAGACGAAGGTCGGCAGCGGGACGGGGACGTACGCGACGTGGGCGCCGGACGGCAGCCGGATCGTCAGCGTCGTCGGGGGCAGGATCGCCAGCGTGCGGCCGGACGGGAGCGGGCAGTTCCTGCTGCCGAAGCCGCAGGGGGTGCGCAGGAGCGCGCCGTACCAGGACCTGACGTTCTGGTGGGGCGGGCAGGCCGTGGTGTTCGCGTCGGGCGGGCAGCTCGTCGCGGGCCCGTCGGACGGCACCCGGGTGCCGCAGCCGCTGCTGACGGCGGCGCTCGAACCGGCGTCGGTGTGCGACAGCGGCCCGACGGTCGACGAGAAGGGGCAGGTCGCGTTCACCCGCCGCCCCACGGGCAACTGCACGGGCGCCGAAGCGGTGTACGTGTACGACACCGCCCGGCGGACGGTGAAGAAGGTGCTGGACGACGCGGCGCAGCCCGCGTTCTCGCCGGACGGCGGGCAGTTGGCGTTCGTGCGCAAGGACGCGAACGGCCTCAGGCAGGTGTTCACGGCGAACGCGGACGGCACGGGGGTGCGGCAGCGCACCAGCGGCACGGGCTGGGCCGAGCACCCCTCGTGGTCGCCGACGGGCAAGCGGATCGTGTTCGACGCGCACACCGCGAGCGACGCGACGGACGTGCACAGCACGGCGTACGTCGACCTGGCCTCCGGCGCGGTGACGCAGGTGCCGGGTACGCCGAAGGGGGACCGGCCGAGCTGGCAGCCGCTGCGGAAGAACAACACCGGCCGGGTGTGGGGCGCGACGCCGGACGCGACGAACATCGCGGCCTCGCGCTGGACGTGGAACAAGCTGGGCGCGCCCAGCGTGCCCGGGCTGATGAACGCGCGCTCGGCGGTGCTGGTCAACCGTGACGACTGGGCGTACGCGCTGACCGCGCCCGCGCTCGCCGGCAAGAAGGCGGGCCCGGTGCTGGCCACGCCGAGAACGGGCCTGACGACCGCCGTCAGGAACGAGCTGAAGCGCACGCTGAAGAAGGGCGCCCCCGTCTACCTCATGGGCGGCACCTCGATCCTCACGAACACGGTCGCCGGCCAGGTCAGGTCCCTCGGCTACACGCCCCAGCGGATCGCGGGCGCGGACCGGTACGCGACGTCCGTGCTGTCCGCCAAGGCGATCACGGCCGCACCGAAGTACGTCTTCGTCGCGACCGGCGCCGACTACCACGCGGCGCTCGCCGCGGCGGCGGCTGCCGGGTCCGGCGGCACGAGCGGCGCGGCCGGCGTCGTCCTCAGCAACGGCAACAAGCTGACGGCGCCGGTCCAGGCGTACCTCAACGGCCTGAACCCCACCAGGACGATGATCATCCCGGTGGGTTCGCCCGCCGCGTACGCGGTGGCGCACGCGCGCTTCCCGAGGTGGCCGTCGAACTCCGTCTACTACCCGGTCACCGGCGCCACCGACGAGGCGACGTCCGTCGCGCTCGCGAAGTTCTGGTGGGCCTCGCCGAGGCAGGTCACGCTGGTCGGCCCGGCCTGGCGCGACGGCATCTCGGCCGCCGCCGCGATGAACGTCTTCAGCCCCCTGATCTGGACCCCCAAGGCCACCGCCCTGCCAGGCACCGTCCAGAGCTACCTCACCCAGGCATCGGCGAGCATCCAGTTCACGGCGACGTTCGGCGGCACGGGTTCGGTCGCAGCGGCGACACTGGACGCGGCGGGCAAGGCGATCAGCGCGGGCGCCGGGCAGTGGACGTACCACCCGTACTACAACGGGGTGGCTCCTGCGGGGGCACACAACAACCTGGTCCGGTAAGGGAGTTGGCGTTCGCGGGCTGGGCTGGTCGACGGCTTCCACCCCCACACGTCCGAGCAGTGCCGGACCAGCGCGAGCCCTCGTCCGCCCTCGCCCTCTTCCCCGAACTCCCTGGTGAAATCAGGGGGTTCGGGGTCCGTGTCCCAGGTGCCGATGCGCAGGGTGCCCGCGTCGCGGCAGATCCTGAGGGTGGCTGGGCCGCCGGTGTGGCACAGGGCGTTGGCGAGGAGTTCCGTGGAGGAGTTCGGCTGTGTCGACGAGGTGGATGAGGCCGTAGAGGGTCAGGGTCGTGCGGAGGGCGCGGCGGCAGATGGGATACGGCGCGGAGGTCGTTGGGGGTATCGAGGGCGTACTCCCAGGTCTTGTCGTTCGGGGGGAGGTCGGGCTCTTATACACATCT